>NZ_JAVFVX010000099.1:10903-27934 GCF_033441795.1 Streptomyces sp. ADMS
GGCTGACGCGGGCTGACGCGGGCTGACGCGGGCTGACGCGGGCTGACGCGGGCTGGATCGGTGGGGCGGGGCCCGGCCCGTCGTGCCTGGACCCCGGTTCGGGCGGCCCGGAGAACGGTTTCACCAACCGCAACACCACCTTCATGCCCTGAACCTGGTGCACTTGGCGGCCACGCTCCATTGCGACGGGACATCCCGGCCACTGCGATCAGCGCTCGCAGCGGGATGCGGCTGTTGCCACGCCGTTTTCCGTGAGAAGGTCCGCGCTGGGGCCATCGTGTGGACCGTCGCCTGGCGCAGGGCACCGAGCTCGGGGGACTTGCCGTACGGCGGCCGGTGACTCGTCCGGGGCAACCGCCTCACACGCCGTCCGGCACCCTGTCGGTTCGACCTCTTTCGGCACTTTCCGGTGTTCCTCGCCTGTGCGCGACGGCGCGTCGTAAGGATTCCGTCATCTCCTGCGGGGTGCGGGACGGCCGCCCGGTTCCGTTGAATGGGGCGGGAAGCTACAGACAAACGTTCAGGAAGTGAGGCGGGGATGGGGCGCGCAGGGAAGGTACTGACCAGGCCGTTGATTGTGGCGGTGCTGGTGGTGGCGGTCGCCGGCGGCGGCTTCGGGCTGTACTGGTTCCAGCCGTGGAAGCTGTGGCAGGACGAGACCGTCGAGGAGGCCCTGCCCGGGGTCGTGGAGACGTCCGCTCCGCCTGCGGCGTTGCCCGTGGAAGAGCCCTCTGAGCAGCCGTCCCCGGCCAGTGGTCCGCAGACGCTGGCGAGCGGTGAGCTGATCAGCCACGAGCACGCGACGTCGGGCGCGGTGAAGCTCGTACGGCTGGCCGACGGCTCTCACGTCGTCCGTCTGGAGAACCTCGACACCAGCAACGGTCCGGACCTGCGGGTGTGGCTGACCGACGCACCGGTGAAGGAGGGGGAGGCTGGGTGGCACGTCTTCGACGACGGCGAGTACGTCAGCCTCGGCAAGCTCAAGGGCAACAAGGGAAGCCAGAACTACGCCGTGCCCGAGGACATCGACCCCGCCCTCTACACGAGCATCAGCATCTGGTGCGACCGCTTCGACGTATCCTTCGGCGCCGCCGAACTCGCCCGCGCCTGATGCCGATGCGCGGCGTGGTCGGATTACGTCAGGCCACACCGTGCTTGCCGAAGCCGTGCCGCACCTGCCGCGGGCACCGTCGCGGAGCGGACGACGACGTCTCTCGTGCGCTCCCCCGAGGGGGCGGTTCACCCCGAGCGGCCCGGGGAAACAGCCCATCTGGGATGCGCTGGCGGAGAAACGATGACGTCCCGTCAGGGCCTGATGCCGTATGGGCAATGGGCCGTCTCCCGCCGATGCGGACAGTGAGCCGGCGCCGGCGACGTTCCGCTCGGCGGAGCCCAGGACCCGTGCGTGTGTCCGCGATGCGGGGTCAGGGACCTCACGGGTGCACGGCGGTGACGAGCCGGTAACGGCCGATCAGCCGCACGCCGCTGTCCCCTTGATAGGCGCGGAAAGTGTCCGCCGCGGCCTGCCGGGCGCGCTCCTCCGCAAGAGGATCGGCGTGCGCCTCGCGCAGCCAGTGGCGCAGCGGCCCGAAGCCGAAGAGGAAGCCGGCCGCGTCGTCGGCGTCCTTGCCCCAGTACTGGGGCTGTTCGATGCCCTCGATGGCCACGTCGTCGAAGCCGGCGTCGGCCAGGACCCGACGGGTGTTGTCGGGGTTGGCGAAGGCGAGCGGGCTCGGGCCGGTGGACTGTGACAGATTCGGCAGCCGTACGTACTCCGCGATCGCCGCGAAGACCGCGGACTGGTCCATGCGGTCGAAGTCCTGCGGGCAGACGAAGGCGAGGCGCCCGCCGGGGCGCAGGGCGCGGCCGATGTTGCCGAAACCCTCGACCGGGGTCGGCGAAGAACATGATGCCGAAGCGGCTGACGGCGACGTCGAACGCGGCCTCCTCGAAGTCGTACACCTGCGCGTCGGCCTGGACGAAGTCCACGTTTTTGTCGGCGGATTCGGCGGCGGCGCTCGCCCGGGCCCGTTCCAGTATGGGCGCCGACAGGTCGATACCCAGGGCGTACGCGGCGCGGCCGGCGGCGAGGCGGGTGGTACGGCCGTTGCCGCAGCCGATGTCGAGGACGCGGTCGGTCGAGGTGATGGCCGCCGCGTCGAGGAGCGGGGTGTTGACCCCGTCGTCAGTGAACCGCTGGTCGATCCGGAGTACATCCTTCACCTCTGCTACGGCTGCGCCGGACGAGATCGACACGGGCGGCAAGTCAGCGGTGAGCGGGGTCAGTTCGCTGGTGCTAAGGGCCGTCCGTCGTCGGTGCCTCAAGTTCAGAGGCTTGGCGGACGGGGAAGTCGTCGGGGTCGCCGAGTGCTTCTCCTCGAACGTCATCGGCGGTGCTTGGCTCGTCGTTGGTGAAGTGTCGGCGGCGGTGGAATTCATGCGACGCCGACACGAACTGCTGCCGGATCATGCGAGGACCGCGTGGCTGCTGCGCCCTGTGAGCTTCAGCAGCCACGCGGTTCATGGTCCGGTTCTGTGGCGGCGGGGCCGATGCCTGCGGTGACACGGCGGTAGGCCGCGCGCGCGTGGGTCAGGCGGGCCAGAGCCGTGCCGATGAGGGTTGCGGCGAGCAGGCAGGTGAGCCAGTACGTGTCGCGGTGCCCGGCCCAGGTGAGGGTGCCGGCGGGCGGGATGGCGAAGCCGTTGAGGAACAGCCAGCACAGTACGGCCGTGCCGGGGGCCGCGGTGAAACGGGCGCACAGACCCAGCAGGGCGGCCAGCAGGGAGAACCCGGCCAGGGCTAGCGAGGGCCGGTCCGGGCCCGCAAGAGCGTTGAGGAGTGCCACCAGCAGCAGCGCGCCACCGAAGGCCGCGGCCCATACCAGCGGCGTCGGCACGCGCCGGGGGACGGGTCGGGCCCCGGTGCTGAGTGACACCCACTCGATCATGCTTCGTTTCCTTCCGGTGCCCGGTCCCAGCAGAGGCACACGCCGGCCGTCCCTGCGGCTTCGGTGTCGCGGCAACCGGATGCGGCCCGTTCCCCAGCCGGCTCAAGACGGAGCTGGCGAAGGCCGAATTCCGGACGCTCGCTAGGGTGTCATCGAAATTTGCCCAGAGAAACACCGGAACCAGACAGGGAGACACGCGTGGGCGCTGCGCGCATGAGCAGTACGCCGTTGCCGGGGATCGGGGTCCGCTACGACCTGACCACGCGGGAGCATCGTCCCCTGTCGGTGGTGGCGCACCGGGACGGGTCGCGGACGCTGAGCGCGTACCGCAAGGACGATCCGGACGCCTGCGCGCTGTCCGTACGGCTGACCTCGGGCGAGGCGGAGGCTCTCATCGACGCACTCATGCCGGCACATCACAGTCCGAGCCTGCTGTCGACGACCGAGTTGGGGCTGGTGGCCGAGCGGATCGAGCTGTCGGCGACGTCGCACTGGAACGGGCGTCTGCTGGGCGAGACCCGGATGCGTACGGAGACCGGTGTGTCGATCGTGGCGGTGCTGCGGCGGGCCGAGGCGATCCCGTCCCCGGAGCCCGACTTCCGGCTGGCCGGCGGGGACACCCTGATCGTGATCGGCACCCGCGAGGGCGCCGAGGCGGCCGTGTCGATACTCGGACGGGAGTGATACGCGGTGCACTCGTCTGCGGTCTTCCTGATCGAGTTCGGCGCGATCATCCTCGGTCTGGGGCTGCTGGGCCGGTTCGCCGGACGCTTTCAGTTCTCGCCGATTCCGTTGTACCTGCTGGCCGGGCTCGCGTTCGGCGAGGGTGGGCTTCTCCCGTTGGGTGCCAGTGGGGAGTTCGTGGCGATCGGCGCGGAGATCGGCGTGATCCTGCTGCTGCTCATGCTGGGCCTGGAGTACACCGCCAGTGACCTGGTCTCCAACCTCAAGACCCAGTACCCGGCCGGCCTGTTCGACGCCGCGCTCAACGCCCTGCCCGGGGCCGCGATGGCGTTGCTGCTCGGCTGGGGGCCGGTTGCGGCGGTGGTGCTGGCCGGGGTGACCTGGATCTCATCGTCCGGTGTGATCGCCAAGGTTCTCGGTGATCTCGGGCGGCTCGGCAACCGGGAGACCCCGGTCATTCTGAGCATTCTGGTCCTGGAAGACCTCTCCATGGCCGTCTACCTGCCGATCATCACCGCCCTGCTGGCCGGCACGAGTCTCGCGGCGGGCAGTGTCACCCTGGCCATCGCGCTCGGTGCGGCCGGGCTGGTGCTGGTTCTGGCGGTGCGTTACGGGCGGCACATCTCGCGGTTCGTCTCCAGCGACGACCCCGAGAAGCTGCTGCTGGTGGTGCTCGGCCTGACCCTGCTGGTCGCGGGTGTCGCACAGGAACTCCAGGTCTCGGCGGCCGTCGGCGCCTTCCTGGTCGGCATCGCCCTGTCCGGCGAGGTCGCCGAGGGCGCCCATAACCTCCTGGCCCCGCTGCGGGATCTGTTCGCCGCGGTGTTCTTCGTCTTCTTCGGTCTGCACACCGACCCGTCGAGCATTCCACCGGTGCTGGTGCCCGCGCTCGTCCTGGCCGTGGTCACCGCGGCCACGAAGATCGCCACCGGCTACTGGGCCGCGAAGCGGGCCGGCGTCTCGGTCAAGGGCCGCTGGCGGGCGGGCGGCACGCTGGTCGCCCGCGGAGAGTTCTCCATCGTGATCGCCGGGCTCGCCGTCACCGCCGGGATCGAGCCCTCGCTGGGCCCGCTGGCCACGGCGTACGTGCTGATCCTGGTCATCCTCGGCCCGCTCACCGCCCGCTACACCGAGCCTGTGGCCCTGCGGCTGACGAGCCGACTGGGCAGGTCCGAACCGGCGGGTGGCACACCGGCCGAGGGTGGGGTGCCGCTCGCGGAACCGAATGAACCGGTGGACGATCAGGACGCGGTCGGCCGGCCATGAGTGAAGCCGGCTGGGCGGCACTGACGGAGCGGGACACGGTCCTGGTCCTCGCCGCACCGGCCGTCCACCTCGGCGGTGTCGTCGGGATCGCCCGGAACCTGCCGAGAGCGGCGCTGCGGCGCAGTGCGGCGTGGCCCCGGGACAGGGAACTGTACGCCGCGTCCGGCGCCTTCACCCTCAGGGTGCTGATCGTGGAGTGGCCGGTAAGCATCGTCCACCTGGCATGGTGAATGGTGCATGGAGGTCAGACGGCGCGGTCGTACCAACTGACTCAGGGCGCACGGTGGTGAGGTGATCGCCGATGTCCTGGGCCGCTGGTGGCGGCCCGGAACCCCCCGGCCCGAGGCCGGACTTGGCCGTGTCATCCCCCAGCCTCACCCCTGTGCGAGGAAGTGCTCCATCAGACGGGCTGCCGTGATCGCTCCCACCGTCCGCGTTTCCTGGCCGTCGTTCTCGACGACCGCTACCAGCGGCGTGTGCGTACGGATCATCAAGGCGGCCACCTGCGCGACACCTGTATCCGGCCCCACGACAGTCGGCAGGGTGCGGTGGCGAGGCAGCCACTGCGCGACAGTGAGTCCCTCCAGCTTCTCGGCAAGCCGCTCCAACTCCGTGTCGTCCAAGGCGAGGGCCTGTGCGGAATCCTCCCGTGCGTAGTCCGGGACGACGACTCGCAGCAGCTGCGATCCCGGCACGATCGCGTACGGCCGCTGATCGGCGTCGAGGACCAGCAGGGCCGGAAGCCGTCGCTCCACGAACAAGCGGGCCGCCGTCACCGCGTCGTCGTCGGCGGAGACCGCCGGATACGGCTCGGCCAGATCACGTGCACGCATGCGCGGTCTCCTCATCTCAGCCGACGAAGGGAGTCGAGCAGCGAACACGGCGCTTCGGACAACACCTGCCGCGTTCCCAGGGTGCACCCGGTCGGCGTGTACGTAGAGATCTCGTGTACGGCCGACCAGACTTCCCGGCACACCATGACCGAATGTACCGGCCTTGGCTCCGTCGGTCATCGGATGCGTTCCTGGTCAGGGCGCACCGGTTGTCGGGGCCTGCCTCTCGACGCGGCCGGGAGGTGACTCCCTGGACGGAACGGTATGTGGTCACAGAGGTCTGGTCGGCCAGTCGAGCAGGCGGGCGCCGACGACCGCGGTCTGCGGGATGCAGCGGTGGGCGGGGGCGGGGAGGCGGGACCGGTGCCGGTCAGGGTGTGGACGCGCTCCAGTCGGTAGGTCGGGGCCCGCACGCTCAGTGACGGTCGGCGGGCGGTTTCGGCGGTCACGCAGCCCGTGCCGAAGTATGCGGTCAACGTGTCGACGAGGGGCTGGGCTCTGCCGCGGGCTTGCTCCAGCGGGCTGAGGGTGCCGCGTACGAGGTCCGTCAGCGCCTGCCGGTCACGGGCCAGGAGGGGAAGCCCAACAGTCGGCCCGGCGCGCAGTAACGGGTCCTCGAAGCCCACGTGGGAGGTCCGTCAGCGCCTGCCGGTCACGGGCCAGGACGGGGAAGCCCAACAGTCGGCGGCGCGCAGTAACGGGTCCTCGAAGCCCATGTGCTGGGCGACGTCGAGGGCGCCCCGGGCTTCTTCCTGGAAGTCGAGGCGGGCGGCGAGGTCGGCCGCGGTGCACGGGCGATCGCCCTTCAGGCGGGGGATGGCCGTGGTCGGCCGGGGTCGCCACGGGCGGCCCGTCCTCGGCCGGGAGAGGGCCGAGCAGGACGGTGGTCCGCCGACGTCCACCAGCAGGATTCCTCCGCCGTGCCGACCGCATGATCGCCACCGAGGGAATTCCAGGCTCGACCGCCAAGCCGCTGGGACACAGGCGTGCGGGCGCGCGACCGGGGCTTTTGGGAGATATAAACTCATTTGGGTGTCCAAGCCTGCCGTCAGGCCTGATTCTCTGGAGTCCGCACGATGACGTCGACGAGCCGCCTGCCATGAGGCCCCACCCGGCGCGGGGGCGGATCACGGCGCTGGACGCCTACGACGTCCGGTTTCCCACGTCTCGCAGGCTTGAGGGGTCGGACGCGATGAATCCCGATCCGGATTATTCGGCGGCGTACGTGATTCTCCGCACCGATGCCGGGGGCGGGCTGGAGGGGCACGGGTTCTGCTTCACCATCGGCCGGGGCAATGAGGTCGAGGTGGCGGCGATCAACGCGTTGCGCCCGCATGTGGTGGGGCTGCGGCTGGGGGAGGTCCTGTCCGACCTCGGGGGGTTCTGCCGCTCGCTCGTCGGCGACAGCCAGCTGCGATGGCTGGGGCCGGAGAAGGGCGTGGTGCACATGGCCATCGGGGCCGTGGTCAACGCCGTGTGGGATCTGTACGCGAGGCGGGAGGGGAAGCCGCTGTGGAAGCTGCTGGCCGACCTCGCGCCCGAGCAGGTGGTCGCGTTGATCGACTTCCGTTATGTGGAGGACGCGCTGACCCCCGATGAGGCGCTGGGGATTCTGCGGCGGGCGCGGAGCGGGATGGGGGAGCGGGAGGCGCGGCTGCTCGCCGAGGGGTATCCGGCCTATGCCACGTCTCCTGGCTGGCTCGGTTACCCGGACAGCAAGGTCGCCGGGCTGGCCCGGGAGGCCGTGGACAGTGGGTTCAGGCAGATCAAACTCAAGGTCGGTGCCGATCTGGACGACGATGTACGGCGATGCCGTACCGCGCGGGCGGCGATCGGGCCCGGGGTGCGGATGGCGCTGGACGCCAATCAGCGCTGGGGGGTTGCCGAGGCGGTCGGGTGGATCCGGCGGCTGGCGGAGTTCGACCCGTACTGGATCGAGGAGCCGACCAGCCCGGACGACGTTCTCGGTCTCGCGGCGATCCGCCGGGAGGTCGCGCCGGTGCGGGTGGCGACGGGCGAACATGTGCACAACCGGGTGATGTTCAAGCAACTGCTCCAGGCGGACGCGATCGACTTTCTGCAGTTGGACGCCTGCCGGGTCGGGGGAGTCAACGAGAACCTGGCGATCCTCCTGCTCGCGGCCAAGTACAAGATCCCGGTGTGCCCGCACGCGGGTGGGGTGGGCCTGTGCGAGCTCGTGCAGCATCTGGCGATGTTCGACTACCTGGCGGTCTCCGGCACCCTCCAGGACCGGGTCATCGAGTATGTGGATCATCTGCACGAGCACTTCCTCGACCCGGTCGTGATCGTCCGGGGGCGGTACGCAGCCCCGACCGCCCCCGGTTTCAGCGCGGCGATGCGGCCCGGGTCGCTCGCCACGTACGCGTTCCCCGGTGGCGCCGCCTGGCAGCCCCCGTACGACGTGCCCCCGGCTGAGGGACCCCCGGCATGAACCCCGGGGAGGAATTCCAGGGGCTGGCCGCGGTCGTCACCGGCGGGGCGTCCGGGATCGGCCTGGCCACCGCCGAGACCCTGGCCGCGAGGGGGTGCCGGGTAGCGGTGCTCGACCGGGCTCCTGGGCCCGTGCCCGCAGGGCTGCACCCGGTACAGGCCGATGTCGGGGACGCCGAGTCGGTGGCCGACGCCGTGAGCCGGGCGGCGGAGCTGTTCGGCGGCCTGGATGTGCTGGTCAACAACGCCGGCATCGGCGCGCTGGGCACCGTGGAGGACAACGCGGACGACGAATGGCACCACGTGCTGGACATCAATGTGCTCGGCATCGTCCGCACCAGCCGGGCGGCACTGCCGTATCTGCGCCGGTCTCGCAGCGCGGCCATCGTCAACACCTGCTCGGTCGCGGCGCTGGCCGGACTGCCCCAGCGGGCCCTGTACGCGGCCAGCAAGGGCGCGGTGCTCGCGCTGACCCTGGCGATGGCCGCCGACCACATCGGCGAGGGCATCCGGGTCAACTGCGTCAACCCGGGCACCGTGGACACCCCCTGGGTGCGCCGGCTGCTCGAACAGTCCGACGACCCGGAGGCCGAACGCGCCGCTCTCATCGCCCGCCAGCCCACCGGCCGCCTGGTCACCGCCCAGCAGGTCGCGGACGCCATCGCGTACCTCGCCGGGCCGCTGGCCGGTGCCACCACCGGGACGGCACTCGCCGTGGACGGTGGGATACAGGGCATCCGCAGACGTCCGGACCCCTTCCACTGACATGACCGACCAGACCTCTGACCACCTACTCGGAGCCGAGCACCATGAAGCGACGCATCGCCGCTGTCGGAGCAGCCCTCGCACTCGGCTGCGGGCCGGCCGTCACCGCCTGCGGTGGGGGCACGAGCAGCACCACCGACACCGTTTCGGGCAAGGTCGGGGTGGTGCTGCCGCTGCTCACCTCACCGTTCTGGGAGTCGTACAACTCCTACATCCCCCAGCAGGCCGCAGCCCAGGACGTCCGCGTGCTGCAGACGGTGAACTCCGACTCCGATCCGAGCAAACAGATCACCGACATCCAGAATCTGCTCGCCCAGAACGTGAAGGGCCTGGTCGTCTCGCCGCTGGACTCCGCGGCGATCGTCGCCGGGCTGAATGCCGCGGAGCGCAAGGACGTGCCGGTGGTCGCCGTCGACGTGGCGCCGGACAAGGGCAAGGTCGCGATCGTGGTCAGGGCGGACAACCGGGCCTACGGGGAGAAGGCCTGCCGCCAGATCGGCGGCGCGGTGAAAACCGGCAAGGTCGTACAGATCCAGGGCGACCTGGCGTCGGTCAACGGGCGGGATCGCTCGGAGGCGTTCAGCTCGTGCGTCAGGAAGAACTACCCGGGCATCAAGGTGCTGGACATTCCCGCCGCCTGGCGGGCGGAACGGGCGGCGGCCGGCCTGGAGGCGCTGTACACCGCCAACCCCGATATCAAGGGCATCTACATGCAGGCCGGCGGCGTGTATCTGGCCCCCACACTGAGCACGCTGCGACGGCACAACGCGCTGGTCGCGGCCGGTGATCCCAGGCACGTCGTGATCGTCTCCAACGACGGCATCCCGCAGGAGCTCGATGCGATCCGCAAGGGCCTGATCGATGCGACCGTCTCCCAGCCTGCCGACCAGTACGCCAAATACGGCATCTTCTACATCAAGCGGGCGATGGAGGGCCAGACCTTCCAGCCGGGCCCGACCGACCACGACAGCACCATCGTCCGGCTGCCCAGCGGCCTCCTGGAGGACCAGCTCCCGGCACCGCTGGTGACCAAGGCCAATGTCGACGACGCGTCGCTGTGGGGCAACCAGATCGGCAAGAGCTCCTGATCACCCGGGAGACCGTCCCCTCCCGGCCACCCAGGAAGCGAGGCCGCGATGAACCAGACGCCAGGGACCGAACCCCGCGCCGATGCCGCCGGCCGCCGCGCGGTGGCCGAGGCCCACGGGATCCGTAAGCGCTACGGGCCCACCGTGGCCCTGGACGACGTGCGGATCACCGTCCGGGCCGGCGAGTCGCATGCCCTGGTCGGCCGTAACGGGGCCGGCAAGTCGACCCTGGTGGCCATTTTGACCGGACTCCAGCGGCCGGACCGCGGCGTCGTCCTGTTCGACGGCGAACCCGCGCCCGGCCTGGCGGACCGGGAGGCGTGGCAGCGGCGGGTCGCCTGCGTCTACCAGCGGTCCACGATCATCCCTGATCTCACTGTCGCCGAGAACCTGTACGTCAACCGGCAGCCCACGGTTCGCGGCCAGGTGATCAGCTGGCGGCGGATGCGCTCGGCGGCCCGCAAGCTGCTGGACGAATGGGGTGTGGAGGTCCACGAGAACGTGCCGGCGGGCGGGCTCACCGTCGAGGACGCCAAGATGGTGGAGATCGCACGGTCGATCTCGCGCGGAACCAGGTTCATCATCCTGGACGAGCCGACCGCCCAGCTGGACAGCCGGGCGATCGACCGCCTGTTCACCCATGTCCGGCGGTTGCAGAGGGCCGGGATCACGTTTCTCTACATCTCCCACCATCTGGAGGAGGTCTACGCCGTCTGCCAGGTCGTCACCGTCTTCCGGGACGCCCGCTGGATCACCACCGCGCCCGTGGGCGAGCTGGGCAGGACCGAACTCGTCCGGGCGATGACCGGAGAGCGGGGCGCGGGTGCGGTCCCCGGCGTCGGCGCGATCCCGCCGCAGTCGGCGGACGCGCCCGTGGCCGTACGGGTGCACCGGCTGAGCGGCCCGCATTTCACGGACGTCAGCTTCGCCATCCGGTCCGGCGAGACGGTGGGGCTGACCGGGCTCGCGGGCTCCGGGAGCCATCAGGTCGCCGAGGCGCTGGCCGGGCTGTACCGGCCCGACAGCGGGCGGATCGAGGTTCTCGGCCGTCCGACGCGGCCGGGCAGCGTCACCTCGGCGCTCGCGGCGGGCGTGGGCTGTGTACCGCGTGACCGGCACCATGAAGGGCTGGTACCGGAGCTGTCGGTGGCCGAGAACGCCTCCATGACCATCATGGACCGGCTGGGGCGGCTGGGCGTGATCTCGCGCCGGGCCCGGGACGCCTTCGCGCGGCGGACGATCACCGGTCTCGACATCACGACGGACGGCCCGGACCAGCCGGTCAAGGACCTGTCGGGCGGAAATCAGCAGAAGGTCGTCATGGGCCGGGCGCTTGCCACCGACCCGGCGGTACTGGTCCTCATCAACCCGACGGCGGGTGTCGACGTGAAGTCCAAGCGGGCGCTGCTGTCGGTCGTCGACCGGGCCAGGGACGCGGGACGCGCGGCGCTCGTCGTCTCGGACGAGCTGGCGGACCTGCGGACCTGCGACCGGGTCCTGGTGATGTTCAACGGCTCTCTCGCCGCCGAGTACACCGTCGGCTGGACCGACGCGGAACTGGTGGCCTCGATCGAAGGGGTCGGCACCGGCCATGAATGACACCGCGCAGAACGGCCCGATGCCCGGTGACGGGACGGACAGGGCCGTCCGCCGCCCCGTACGCGCGATCGCCCTGGGCCGGATCCGCGACCTGGCGCTGCTGCCCGCGCTGCTCCTGCTGCTGGTCATCGGTACGGTCAGTAACGAGAGCTTCCTTGAGCGGGACAACCTGCTGAATGTGCTCAGCGCCTCCTCGGCGCTCGGACTGCTCGTGCTGGCCGAGGCGATGATCCTGATCAGCGGCAAGATGGACCTCTCGCTGGAGTCGATCGCGGGGCTGGCCCCGGCCCTCGGCTTCATGGTCGTGCTCCCGGCCGCATCGGCGGGTTTCGGCAGCGAGTTGCCCACCTGGTTCGGCCTGCTGGTCATTCCGCTCACCGGGGCGCTGATCGGGGCCGCGAACGGTCTGCTGATCGTCAAACTCCAGCTCAACGGCTTCATCGTGACCCTGGCGATGAATATCGTGCTGCGCGGAGTCCTGGTCGGCATGGTGTCCGGCAAGACCCTGTTCGACGCCCCCGCCGCGTTCTTCGCCCTCGGGTCCGACACCTGGCTCGGCGTCCCCGTCTCCGTGTGGGTGACCGGCGCCTGTTTCGCCGCCGCCGGGTGGGTGCTGCGCTACCACCGGCTGGGACGCGCGGTGTACGCGGTGGGCGGCAACGCCCCCGCCGCGCGGGCGGCGGGCATCCGGGTCGACCGGGTGGCCTGGGGAGTTCTGGTCATCGGCGGGACGCTGGCCGCACTGGCCGGTCTGGTGATCGCCGGACGGGTCGGGGCGATCAACGCCAATCAGGGGCAGGGCCTGATCTTCACCGTGTTCGCGGCCGCTGTCATCGGCGGCATCAGCCTGAACGGCGGCAAGGGGTCCCTGGCCGGGGCGTTGCTCGGGGTCCTGCTGCTGGGCATGCTGGAGAACCTGCTCACGCTGGCGCAGGTGTCGTCCTTCTGGATCCAGGCCGTCTACGGCGCGATCATCCTGGTGGCACTGATGATCGCCCGGCTCACCACCGGCGAGGGCCAGGAGTAGGGCGAGGCCCGGGAGCGGTCCCGAGGGGAAGCAGCGCCGGGTGATACGCCATAGAATGACCCATATGCCATCCGCCAGATGGGACGGCTCTCATGATGTTCCCCCAGGAGGTAAGGCCGGACGGAACGCATGGACCGTTCGAGATGGCGAACGTGGCCGCTGCGGTGATCGACGCGGAGGGCACGGTCATCGGCTGGACAGGAGCCGCTGAGCGGCTCCTGGGATACGGCGCGGCGGAGGTCCTCGACCGCTCCGCCATCACTCTGCTGGCCCAGCCCGAAGACGCGTCACGGGCGGCCGAGGTCGTCGAGGAGTGCGGTACCCGGGAGAGCTGGGGCGGTCTGGTGGGTGCCCGGCACCGGGACGGCCGCCGTCTCGAGGTCGGGCTGCGGGTGACCGCGATGTCCGACACCGACGACCGCAAGGCCTGGCTCGTATCGGCGATCGACGTGTCGAAGGCGCCGACCTGGGCGGTCGGCGGGGAGGTGCTGGAAGGTTTCCTCACCCGCTCACCGCTCGGCATGGCCGTGCTCAGCACGGACCTGCGGTACGTGTGGATGAACGACACCCTGGAGCGCTACGGGGGTGTGCCGCGCGACGAACGGCTCGGGCGCCGGATGTCGGACTCGTTGCCGGGCCTGAACACCGATGCCCTCGAAGCGCAGATGCGGCGGGTGCTGGAGACCGGCGTGCCGGTCATCGACTACGAGTACCGGGGCTGGACCTGGGCGGATCCGCACCAGGAACACGCCTACTCCACCTCTTTCTTTCGGCTCGACGACCCGGACGGCAACCCGCTGGGCG
This sequence comes from Streptomyces sp. ADMS, assembly GCF_033441795.1. Taxonomy (NCBI): domain Bacteria; kingdom Bacillati; phylum Actinomycetota; class Actinomycetes; order Kitasatosporales; family Streptomycetaceae; genus Streptomyces; species Streptomyces sp. ADMS. Next base: position 24,369 of record NZ_JAVFVX010000099.1, read on the forward strand.
TGTGCTACATGGGTATGGACGTCACCGACCGATGGCGGGCCCGGGAGCGCCTGGCCCTGCTCAGCGAGGCCAGCGCTCGTATCGGGGGCACGCTGAGTGTGATGCGGACCGCCCAGGAGCTGGCCGACTTCTCGGTGCCGCGGCTCGCCGACTTCGTGACCGTCGATCTGCTGGAAGCGGTGCTGCACGGCGAAGAACCCGGTTCGGGACCGGCCGACAGCGCGTATCTGCTGCGGCGTGCCGGGCAGCAGTCGATCCACGAGGGCTGCCCGGAGTCGGTGATCGCCACCGGTGACTCGATCGACGCCCCCGGGTCCTCGCCGTACTTCGAGTGCATGGTCAGCGGATCCGCGGTGCTGGAACCGTTCCTGGACGCGGCCACCGCCCCGTGGGTCGCGGAGGACCCGGCGCGGGCCAGGAGCATCGCGGAGTTCGGGATTCACTCGGTGATGTGGGTGCCGCTGTCCGCGCGCGGCACCGTGCTGGGGGTGGCGACCTTCATCCGTACGGAGCATCCGCATCCGTTCGAGGAGGACGATCTGCTGCTCGCCGAGGAGCTTGTCGGCCGGGCCGCGGTGTGGGTGGAGAACGCCCGCCGCTACACCCGTGAACACGCTGCGGCGCTGGCTTTGCAGCGCAGTCTGCTCCCGCAGGGGCTGAACGGCGGGACCGCCATGGAGGTGGCCTCGCGCTATCTGCCGACCAACGTACGGGAAGGGGTGGGCGGCGACTGGTTCGACGTGATCCAGCTGTCCGGCGCCCGGGTCGCCCTGGTCGTCGGTGACGTCGTCGGGCACGGCCTCAACGCCGCGGCGACCATGGGCAGGCTGCGTACCGCCGTGCTGACGCTCGCCGACATGGACCTGCCGCCCGATGAGCTGCTGGCCCACCTGGACGACCTGGTGATCCGCCTGGCGGAGGAGAAGGGCGGCGACGACGAGCCCATCGCCACCGCGGTACTGGGCGCCACCTGCCTCTACGTCGTGTACGACCCGGTCACCCAGCTGTGCACCATGGCCCGGGCGGGACATCCGCCGCCCGCCGTGGTCACCCCCGGCGGCAAGGTCACCTTCCCGGACCTTCCGGCGGGCCCTCCGCTGGGCCTCGGCTCGCTGCCCTTCGAGTCCGCCGAGATGTCCCTCCCCGAGGGAAGCCTGATCGCCCTCTACACCGATGGCCTGATCGAGAGCAGTGACCAGGACATCGACGTCGGGCTGTCCCGCCTCAGCGATGTGCTCGCGCAGTCCGGCCTGCCGCCGGAGGAGCTGTGCTCGGCGGTCATGGACAATCTGCTGACCGGCCCGCAGACCGACGACGTCGCTCTGCTCCTGGCCCGGCCGCACGCGCTGGGCGCCGACCGGGTCGCCTCGTGGGACCTGCCGACGGATCCGGCGATCGTCGCGAGCGCCAGGGAGCTGGCCGGCCGTCAGCTCATCGGATGGGGGCTGGACGACCTGGTGATGACCACGGAACTGGTGGTCAGCGAGCTGGTCACCAACGCCATCCGGCACGGCACCGGACCCGTCAGGCTGCGCATGATCCGGCATGACAAGTTGATCTGCGAGGTGTCCGACGCCAGCAACACCTCGCCCCGGATGGGCCACGCGCGGACCACCGACGAGGGCGGCCGGGGTCTGTTCCTGGTCGCCCAGCTGACCCGCCGTTGGGGTACGCGCTACACCCAGGCCGGAAAGATCATCTGGGCCGAGCAGGACCTTCCTGGGCGGGTGGCGACCGGGGCGGGCGATGACGGCCCGGATGCCTGACAGCCACTCTTCGTCGGTGCTGTCGACGAGTACCCGCCTACCTCCGCACCGAGCTCTACCCCGGGGACCCCGCCTGGCGGACGGCGTGCGACGAGCTGGCGGGCGCCCCCGACCCGCTCGGACGGGCCGAGTCCAGGTGACCCACCGCGGGGCCGGAGTCGCCGCGAAGGTGACGCCGTCCGTACCCCCGAAGGGGTCGAGGGAAGCCTGCCTGCGGGCGTAGAGGGTGAGGTCGTGGCCCTCGGAACGGATGCGCTGTGCCATCGGCAGACCCATGCTGCCGAGCCCGATGAAACCGGCCTTCACGATGCCCTCCGTGTCGCTGTTCCCCGGCTGCTCGGCTGACTGTCCGGCTCGTCGGCCGTCCGTAGCACCTTCTCCGTCACCGCGTCCGACGACAGCACCGTCCCGATGATCCCGAGGTCGGCACCCGAGTTTCGCGCGACCTCGCGCACCACGCTGACGTCCTTGAGCATGAGCGCCGACAGCCGGTCCGCGACCGCGTCGACCACCGCCCGCCACGACGGAGAGCGCGCGACTGGCCCCGCTGCCGTGCGGCAACGCGGCCAGGATCGCCCGCTCGTCGATCCCCAGGGAGCCCGCCAGCCGTACCGCGTCGATCGCGAGGCCGACCTGGGCGACGAACAGCGCGTTGTTCACGAGCCTCACCCGCTGACCGTCGCCCGCCGGACCGACCCACAGGATCGGTGAGGCGTACGTCGCCAGCAGCGGGCGTACGTCCTCCAGAACCGTTTCGTCCCCGCCGGCCCACAGGGTGAGCCGGCCCTCGGCGACGTCGTGCGGGCCGCCCGAGAGCGCGGCGTCGAGAACCCTGATCCCGGTCCCGCGTCCCGTCGCCGCCTCGACGAGCAGGTGGGCGGTCGCGGGGTCGGAGGTGGTGTGCTGGACGAGCGTCGCCCCCGGTCGCATTGCCGCGAGGGCACCGTCGGGGTCCAGACACACCGACCGCACCTGTTCGTCCGTCAGGACGACGACGAACACGGCGTCGGCGCCCCGGACGGTCTCCGCCACCGTCCCGGACCAGGTCGGCCCGTCGGCCTCGGCGAACGCACGGGCCTGTGGACGGCGTACGAGGACGGTGACGTCGTGTCCCGCGGCCCGCAGCCGGTCGAGCATCGGCCGGCCCATGCGGCCCGCTCCGATGAATCCGAGCCTCACTTCTCCTCCGGTTCTCCGTCGGCCGGGGCCGGCATCGCGCCGATGCTGGTGATGATCCGGTTCTCCCGTTCGAGAAGGCAGTTCTCGTCTCCGTCATGGGACTTTAGCGACGCCGGGAGGAGAAGACCGCCTCCGGCCCGGCGGCCCGGTACCGCGGGGCGACGGCGGAACTCTGTGTCCTGCTCCGGGGTTGGAGGCGGAGCGCTGGTTCTGCCAGGCGGACGGTGAGTCCGGCAAGCGGTACGGCAACGAGACGATCCGTATCAGCCCGGACGGCGAGGTGAGCCTCAAGCTGCCCGCGCCGCTCGCTCATCTGGCGAACGCCCCGCACGGCCGGTACGTCCTCGCCTGCACGGTGCGGTTCGCGCACCGGGGCGAGGAGTGGGCGGACCGCGTCGCGGCCAACCGGGCGATCGCCTACCGCATCCACTACGACACCGCCCGGGAGCGCTGGTATCTGACCGCCTCCTGGCAGCTCCCGCCCACCCCCACCCTCCCTATCGAGGCCGCGCTCGCCCACGGGGTGATCGGTGTCGACATGAACGCCGATCACCTGGCCGCCTGGAACCTAGACCCGTACTTCGCGGGTCGTTGATTCGTATGGTGTGGCCGGTCGGGGGG
>NZ_JAVFVX010000009.1:0-127994 GCF_033441795.1 Streptomyces sp. ADMS
GCCCACGCACACCAGCCCCGTGACCAGCAACTTCAGCTTGCACACCTCTCATTGGGGCAAGGGTGGACGGCGTGGACATCGCAGCGCCAGAAGTCCAGCTTTCGGAAGCCGGAAATGACGCGGAGGTCGCCGGTCTTGGCGATGACGTAAGCGGGGAGACTGTTGCTGCGGGTCCAGTGGGCGTCACGCCGCTGGGCGTAGTCGGAGCGGTCCGTGTGCCAGGCGGGAGTGATCCCGTTCTTTTCTGCCTTGGCTGCGCGGGCGCGGACACCGCGAAGTCCTTCACTGCCGACTGAGGACAGTTGGACTTCCCAGCCGATGCGGCGGCCGTCAGCTCCTTCGACGAGAGTGTCGGTCTGTATCCAGCTGCGGCCCGCGCGGGTGCGTACTTCGCTGTCGCTGTGGAAGCCGCCCTCCTCGGCGGCGCGCAGGATCCGCTCCTGATAGGCCTTGTGCTCGTCGCTCATCGGGACGGTGTGGCGGGCTTCGTCTTCACGTCTTTCGTGAACTGCTTCACGGCGCCCGTTGGCGCGCAAACGCAGATGCATCCAGGCTTCCACTCCTGCGTCCCGGCATACACCTCCACACTGAAGGTCCCGCTGGTGCACTGGTACGCCTCGGTGCCCGTAGTACCGGTCTGTCTTGTAGATCGTCTCCCACAGTTCAGGAAATTCCGGATGATCGAGGTCGTCCATGGTCAGGTCGAGCGAGATCTGGAACTTCGTGTGCCAGACGATGTTGGCCACCCAATACCACCTTTTCTCTGTGAAAGGCCGTGAGAACCACGGTAGCGACGACCACTGACAACGGGGTATGGAGCAGACTCGGCACTGGTCGTAAACCGGCCGCGCACCGGGCTGGGTATCTGTGGGGCCGCGTTTTCGGCCTCCTCGTCAGCGCTTTGGCCGTTTGCTGGGGGCGCGGTTATCGCAGCCGTGGAGCCAACTCGCTGTCAGCGGCCGGGCTTCGGTGGGAGTGCTCGCTCAAGGAAGTCGAGTCGTGCCTGGCGAGGCAGCCGGCTGTCCAAGCCGAGGGCTGTGCGGATGGAGTCGGCGCTGACGTCACGTGGAATGTCCAGCCGACGCTCGGCATCTCCGATGATCTCGCCAATGACGTGGTGAGCGGCTTGAGGATGGTGCCCGATAAGCCAGTCCAACGTCTTCGTGACGGGTTTCGCGATGCCGTAGAAGGACGAATCCATACTGCTGGTGGCCTTATCTAGTTCCTGGCCGCAGGCGAACTCGTCGAGGATGGCGTGCCTGATGGTGGCAGCCAGGTCGTAGGGGTTGATGATGCTGTCGGTGTCGGCGGCGACGCTCCAGGCGAGCTCGTCGGCGACCTCCTGAACCGCGGCTTCGTTGCGATGGCGCATGGCCCAACGCTTGCGCCAGTCGGGCCGCTCCCACAGGACACCGAAGAACCGGCGAGCCAATCGCTGACGCATTTCAGCGGCACCCACGGGTAGACCGGTGTCGTCACTGGAGCTGAGTGTGGCAGCGGCGCTCTCGGGTGAACGGTGGCGTTGCTCAGCCCAGTCGTGGGCCACTGGGCGGGCCCAGAGGTTACGGCCGTTCATGGTGGCCTGAGGTGGAGGGACGTCGCTTTCGCCGCGGGAGATGTACGCGCGCAGAGTGGACGCGGCGATGCCGCCGATCTCGGCCATCTCGGGCACGCCGATGAGCTGATCCGCAGCGAGTTCGGGCGCGGTCATGCGCACCACGCATCGGGACAGCGGCAGCGCGTCGTGGGGGCGGCGTGAGGCCCACAAGGCCAGATGGTCGTTCCACTGATCGGGGAGAGGGGCGTCGAAATCGAGGTTGGCCACCTTCAGGATGCGCCCTCCGGCGGGATGGGCGTTGTCGTCCAAGAGGTCCTTGGCGGTGATGGTGGTGGCGGCTTTGACCGGGCGCCGGTCGTAGCGCTCGCCGGCGGCGTCCCAGACCTGCTCGGGCCGATACCAGCTGGTTCCGTCCCACCAATAGCCGCCCTGGCGAAACAGGAGCTGCGGGCCCCACCAGTTGCTGTGCCAGGGGGAGGCGTCCTCGTCACGCACTACGAGGACCGTGCGGCCGTGCTCGGGATGGTGGCGGACGACCCAGGCCAGGTCATGGCGGATCGAATCGGTGGTGAAAGCCAGCCACGCACCTTCCGCGGTTCGGTCCCTGTCCCAGCGGCCCCAGGTGCCGCCCTCTTCATGGCGGCCGATGGCCTCGACAGCGGCAGGATCTTCGATGGGGATGTGTGTGTCGTCCACCATTGGCAGACCGGGCACGGGGTGGTCGGTGTGCAGGCCGTTCCCGACGGGCTGGAGGCGATGCATAGTGCTGTACCCCTTAGATCGAGAGTGCTGTAGACGCTTACAGCACTCTCGATCCCCTAGCTACAGCGGTTTAAAACGTCGGACGCAAAGATTTCGCGCGGGCCCTTGATCGGGTCGGCGTCATGGCCGTCGGTCTGGCCGTCGCGAGGAAGGTGATCGCGTCGGCCACGGCGCGGAAGCTAGCGGTCCCGAGTGGACGCGCGCCGCGCTCGGGCGAGGCGGCAAGGAGCACGAACGGGCAGGAAGTGACTCGGGAACGCGCTGCCCACGCGCCTTGGAAGTCATCGCCGATCCGGGGACAAGCTGGGGACTTTTCGGGGACTTTCAAGCCTGTCCCAGGGACTTTTCGGGGACTTTCCGCCGCGTAAGCAGGGAAGGCCCTGACAGCGCTGAAAGATAAGAACGCGCTGGTCAGGGCCTATTTCCTCAGCACTCGATGATGTTCACCGCGAGGCCCCCGCGCGCCGTCTCCTTGTACTTGACGTACATGTCGGCGTCTGAGGCGATCGGCCTGCTGGCGTTGCGCATTTTGGAGCGAATGGGGGCTTGTTGTCGGACGAGGCGGCAAAGGTTCGGGGCTACACGGCATGCCGTGCTGGCTGTGGGGCGCAGCTGGGCGTGCGGGGTGGGAAGCCTTGCTCAGAGCATGTGCGGACGCTGCGCGCGATGTCGGCACTGGCCTCGACGAACTACAGGTTGCCCGGTGCCACGGGGCCACGTTGCGTCACGCGCTCTGTTTGTGGAGACCCCATAACCGGGGTTGCGGTCAGCATGATTCTGGAGGGGATGAGGGATCTCGCTCGCCGTAGGGGGAGTAGTCCGCCGACGACTCGCGGTGCGCGTCCGAGGTTGCGGAGGTGAGTGTGGCGCGAGAAGCGCGAGCGGAACCCTCCCCGGAGACCTGATCACCTGTCAGTAAAGTCAGCATTGGGTCAGCATCAGGCCGAGCAAGGCTGGCTACTGCTGGCGAAACCTGCACTTCGGGGTGGAGCGGAACGAAGGGTGTGAAGGTTGTTTGCTCATGTGGTCTGAGTGAACCGGGCAGGGCGTGTTTCACCGCACCCGGTGATATGGCTGGCGTGTTGAAAGGGGCCAGTTCAGCGCACTCGACCTCGCGGCTTCAGGGGTGTTGGCGGCAGCTCGGGGGCAGGGAGAGGCGCTCCCTCGTAACCCTTTACTTCCCCAAATCTCGACCCGCTCATCCAGTCCTCGCGAGCCTGTTTGATATCGTCCTGAGTACGCCCGACGAAGTTCCACCACATGATCAGCTCCTCCTCGAACGGCTCACCGCCCAGAAGCATCAGGCTCGCGTCGGAGGCGGCGCGCAGCGGGAGTTCGGCGCGGCCGCAGCCGAGGTAGAGCATCGAGCCCGGCAGTACCGGCACCCCGTCGACATGCACCTCCCCGGACATCGCCAGTACTCCGTACTCGAAGTCGGGCACGAGCGGCAGGCGTACGGTGGCGTCGGCGGCGAGCGTCAGGTCGGCGCCGACGAGCGGGGTGTGCGTCGTGCCGGGAGAGATCGCGCCGTCGAGGGCGCCGAGGACGACGGTCGCCGTCACGCCGGCCGCGGTGACCGTGGGCAGGCCGGCGTGGTGCTCGAAGTGGGGGTCGGTGTGGCGGTGCTCGTCCGGCAGGGCCACCCACAACTGGGCCCCGTGCAGGAACCGCGCGTGGGACCTGGGGCTTTCCTCGGAGTGACTGATCGCCCGGCCGGAGGTCATGAGGCCCAGTTCGCGCGGGCGGACCGTCTGGAGGCTGCCGGTCGAGTCGCGGTGCAGCACCTCGCCCTCGTGCAGCCAGCTCACCGTCTGGAGACCCATGTGAGGGTGCGGCGGTACCTGCATGCCGGGCTCGTCGGCGATGTCGTCCGGCCCGTAGTGATCGACGAAGGCCCACGCGCCGATCATGCGCCGACCGAGGTTCGGCAGCAGCCGGCGTACCTCGGTGCCCTCCCCGAGCTTTACGCGCCGGGGACTCAGCAGTTCACGTACGGGTTCGGCGACGACGAATCCACGGCCGCCACAGACGCTGGGTACGGGCGCGCGGTCAAGGTTGCTCATGGCGCACAACCTAGTCCGAGGCCAGGCCCGCGCGCAGGGGAGCGGGCCCGGGTCCCCCGTCCCCGCAGGGTCCCGGCCTCGTCTCGCCGTCCGCACCGCGAAAGGTAATTCACCTCGGCTGATGGTTCCCGGAACGCCGGAACGCCACCGGCAGGTTCCACGTTCGGCACGCTGCCCCTGACGGAGTGACGGATCGCCGACCAGTCAAGAGCAAGAGGCTGCTACCGCGAGGCCAGCAGTCGCAGCACCCGGTCGGAGACCGGCGCCGGCAGGGCACGCAGCGTGCGGACCAATGCCGTTGTCTGCCAGGGGAAACAGGCCTGCGCCGGTTCCCGCTCCAGGGCGCGTACGACGTACCGGGCCGCGCGGTCCTGGCTGACCTGGAAGGGCTTGGGCAGGCCGTCCGCGCCGACCCGGTCCGTCCCCACGAAGCCCGGGTGGATCGAGGTGAACCGGATGTTCCTGGGCGCCAGTTCGACGCGCGCGGCGTCGATGAGCGTGCGCACGGCCGCCTTCGCCGCCGAGTACGGGCCCTGGCGGGGGATGCCCATCAGCCCCGCGAGGGAGTTGGTGTGGGCGATCAGGCCGCCGGCCGGCTGCTCGCCCAGCTGCCGGATCAGCGGGACGAGGTAGTTGACCACGACGTCGTAGTTCAGCGCCATGATCCGGGAGACGTCCGCCGTACTCACCCGGTCCATGGACATGTCCGGCCCCTGACCGGCGTTGAGCAGCGCGATGTCGACGGTGCCGAACTCGGCGACGGATGCGGCGACGACCCCGGCCGCCGCATCCGGGTCCAGGGCGTCGGCGGCGAGGTCGAGGCAGGCGCTGCCGGCGGCCCGTACCTCCTGGGCCACGGTGGCCAGTTCGGGGGCGCGCCGGGCCGTCAGGACGAGCCGGTTGCCCGCCGGGGCGAGCCGCCGGGCCACCGCCGCCCCGATTCCGGAGGAGGCGCCGACGATCAGGACCGTCCGGCCGGTGATGGTCGTGGCGGTCACAGGAAGTGGCGGCCCTCACCGCGGTAGGTGGGCACGGTGTCGACCACCGCGCCGTCGCTGACCAGGTGCAGATCGCCGATCCGCTCGCACAGTTCACCGGCCTTGGCGTGCCGCAGCCACACCCGGTCCCCGACGCGCAGCACGCTCGCGGCCTTGCCCACCAGCGGGGTCTGCACCTCACCGAAGGACTCGGTGGCGGTGACGCGCAGTCCGGGAGGCCAGGCCAGCGTGGGCAGCCGGTCCTTGCCGAGCGGACCGGACGCCACCCAGCCGCCGCCCAGGAGTGTCGCGACCGACGACGAGGGACGGCGTACGACCGGCAGCACGAAGTACGCCGCCGGGACGGGCCGGAAGGCGCGGTAGAAGTCGAACAGCCCCGGACCGTACAGCCCGGAGCCCGCCGCGAGTTCGGTGACGGAGTCCTCGCGTGTCGTGGTCTCCAGGCTGCCCGTACCGCCGCCGTTGACGAATCGCAGCGGCGTCACGGCCCGTACGGCCGCGACCGCGGCCTCCCGGCGGTGACTCAGCTCCTCGACGGAGGAACGCTGCATCGCCCGGACCACGGCCCGCTTGACCGCGTTGCCGGGCTGGTTGTCGCCCAGGCCGGCGACCTGCCCCTCGTACCCCATGATGCCCGTCAGCTCGAAGCCCGGGCGGGACACGATCTCGCGCGCGAACGCCGCCGCCTCCTGCGGGGTGTACACCGGGGACCTGCGCGGCCCCAGGTGGAGACGGCCGCCCGCCAGACGCAGGGCCGCGTCCAGTTCCAGGCAGACGCGGACACGGGTCTCGCGAGGGCCGGTCGCCGCGTCGATCAGGTCGAGATGCTCGACGCAGTCCACCATCAGGGTGATACGGGACGCGAGGCGTTCGTCGGCGGCCAGTCGGCGCAGGGCCGCGCGGTCGGCGGTGGGGTAGCCGACGACGATGTCGTCGAACTCCTCGGCCAGCCACAGGGCTTCGGGCAGAGTGAAGCCGAGGATGCCGTCGAATCCGGGGCGGTCCAGGGCGCGCCGGATGAGGGCGCGGGAGCGCAGCGACTTGCTGGCCAGCCTGATCGGCTTGCCGCCCGCACGGCGTTCCAGGTCGAGGGCGTTGGCATCGAAGGCGTCGAGGTCGATGACGCCGAAAGGTGGTTCGAGGCCGGTGGTCGCCGCCCGCAGCCGGTCGAAATGGCTCTGGGTCGCCGGAGCCGAACCGGCTCTGGGAGCAGTGGTGTTGGCGGTCATCGGTTGGTGTCTCCTTGCTCGGGTACTGCCGCGGGGGCCGGGACGAGTCCCGTACTGCGGCGCCTGGCCATGGCCGCCACCTTGGGTATCACGAAGCGCATCAGCCGGGGGAACACACCGGCGACCCGCTGGACGCGTCCGCCGATGGCGGGGTGGACGACTTCGACGGGTTTCCTGACGATGGCGTCGACGATCACCGAGGCGACCTTCTCGGGGGTGAGCGGCTTCTCGGCGAAGGTGATCACGGCGCTGGGGTCGGCCATCTCCTGCTCCAGCATGGGGGTCCGGGTGCCGGGCGGATGGACGATGCTGAACGTCACGGGCCCGTCCCGTTCCTCGATGGCCACACTGTGGTGGAAGGCGCGCAGCCCGTGCTTGGTCGCGCCGTATGTGGTGTAGCCGGGCAGTGGCAGAAACGAGGCCATGCTGCACACGGTGACGATGTGCCCGTGGCCCTGGGCGCGCATCCGGGGCAGGGCGGCCAGCACGCCCGTGATCGGGCCGAGCAGGTTCACCTCCACCATGTGGCGGTGCTCGGCGGGCGACAACTGGCGTGCGTAGCCGGTGTGGATGATCCCCGCGTTGTTCACGAGCACGTCCACCGCGCCGAGTTGATCGGCCACGGCGTCGAAGGCGGCCTCCCACGCGGTCTCGTCCCGGATGTCCAGCTCGAACGCGCGGGCGGCGGGCCCTAGTTGGCCGGCGACCTGGGTCGCCCCGGCCAGGTCGATGTCGGCGAGGGCGACCCGGTGGCCCCGGCGCACCGCCTCGCGCGCGGTCGCCGCACCGATGCCGCTCGCGGCGCCGGTGATCAGGACGACGCTCACCGCGGACTCCCGCCATGAGCGCCGGCGCGCGGTGGCGAGGCGCTGTCCGTTCGATGTCCGTGCATGGGAACTCCCGGGAGAATAGGCCGAGTCGACAAGGGCTGTGGTCAGGACGGCAGCACGTACGCCTCCAGTCGCGACCCGCCCAGCGGGGCAGCGCGTTCCGGGTCGTCGGTCAGCGTGGTGGCCGCGTACAGGGTGTTGCTGTCGGGGCCGGCGACCAGACAGCTCAGGGCGCGCCGGCTGGTGGAGACGCGGTCCAGGATCGCGCCGCCGGGTCCGACCCGGACGCACTCGCCGCGCAGTGCGTTGGCGACCCACGCCGTGCCGTCCCGGCCAGGTGCGATGCCGTCGGGGGCGATGGGACTGGTGGAGCGTTCGGCGATCGCCTGGTGGTCGAGGAGGGCGGAGACGCGCCGGGTGATCCGGCCGAGGAGTCCGGGATGGTTGAGGGACGTCCACAGGGCGGACGGGATCAGCGGAGCCCAGGGGCGGGGCGGGCCCAGTCGCCCGTCGGGCAGTACGGGGAACGCGGTGAGCCGCATCGCGAGGGTCTCGGCGACGAGCAGTGTGGCGTCGTCGAGGAGGAACAGGCCGTTCGGGAACACCAACGGCTCGCTCAGGCCGAGCAGTTCACCCTCGGGGGAGAGGCAGACGAGGGGTGTCCTGGGCGGTCCCGGCGGCGCGTACAGCATCGAGTTGGGCTGCCTGCGGACGAAGCCGTGGTAGTCGAAGCCGAAGTTGCCCACGTAGGCGCGGCCCCGCCGGTCCACGAACATGTCGTTGACGGGACCTCCGGCGATGTCCTTGAGGTCGGCGTGCACGACCAGGGAGCCGTCCGGATCCCGCCGGTACACACACCGGCCGTCCATGGAGACGACCAGCATCCGCCCGTCGGGCAGCCAGCCCAGGCCACCCGCCCGGCCAGGGACCTCCGCCACCGTCTCCGGTTCTTCTCGTGTGTCCCAGCGGTGCACCGTCCCGTGGGCGAGGTCGCAGAACCACAGGGCGCCGTCGTGCCAGCGCAACGACTCCAGGACGCCGTATCCGTCCAGGACGACTGTGGCCCTCGGTCGCATCCCTGCCTCCTGAGGCTGCTGAGCGGTCCCGGCGAAACCGGGTGCGCGATCGCGCCCCGCAAGGGACGCGGGGAACCGCGCGACCCGCGTTCGGTTTCCGCTACGGTGGCCCACCCGGCAGAAGTAAGTCAAGCGTCCAGGACGACTGACTTACTTCTCACGGGTCGGTTGGTTATCCTGACGGGCGAACCCACAGGTGAGACCGGTGCGGAGAGGAGAACGCGTGCCCCGCATGGCGGCGAGCGACCGGAGGGCGGAGCTCCTCGAGGCGGCGATCCGGGTCATGGCGCGCGACGGCGTCGCCAAGGCGACCACCCGCGCGGTGGTCACCGAGGCGGGCATGACCCTCGGGGCCTTCCACTACTGCTTCGAGTCCAGGGCGCAACTGCTCGAACTCGTCACGGAGACCCTCACCGAGCGGTACGTCGCCGGGGTCCGCGGCCTGTTCGCCCCGCACAGGGACATCCGCGACAGCGTCCTCGACAGCCTGCACGCCTTCTGGAAGGGCTTCGAGGCCAACCCCGGTGAGCACCAGATCAGTTACGAGCTCACCCAGTACGCGCTGCGCAACCCCGGTTTCGAGGACGTCGCCGGCAAGCAGTACGAGATCTTCCTGCGCGCCTTCGCCTCGCTGCTCGAACTGGCCGCCGGCAACGCCGGAATAGAGTGGACGCGGCCCGTGCCGGTGCTCGCGCGGTACGTCCTGTCGACGATCGACGGCCTCAACATGATCTGGCTCGTCGACCGCAACACCGACGACAGCCGGGCGGCGCTGGAGATGCTCGCAGATCACCTGCTCCTGCACGCCCGGCCACGGGCCGCCTGACCTGAGCGACAGGGTTACCGCATGACGTTCGCCGACCACCAGAACGAGATCCTCCTGAACGGGCGGTGGCGATGCTGACCAGCTGTGCCGGACGGGGTCGACGCCGTGCGGGCGTTGGACGCGGGCACCGGGGGCAATGTGCTCAAGGCGGGGCCGCCCGAGGAACCGTTCCGCGCGGTGCGCGGGGCCGCCGCCGGGGCGTTGGGACCGGCATCGGAGATCGTCGGGGTACTCGTCGGCCAAGTGGTCAGCCCGCCACACGAGTTGAGCCGGCGTGAGATCGAGGTCGTACGGCTGATGGCCGAGAAGCTCAGCAACCGGGCCATCGCCGAGACGCTGTTCCTCGGCGAGGCCACGGTCAGGACGCATCTCGTGCGCGCCTGCCGCAAGCTCAAGGTCGACAACAGGGCGGCCGCGGTGTCGGAGCCGTGCGCAGGGGCGTACTCGAACTGACCTGACACGTAACGCTGTTGGAGCACTCTCCGGGGGTGGCGGACCGCCTCGATGTCATCCTCGGGCGGTGAGCCAGTCCTCGTCCGCCCAGGTCGCGGTGTTCGGGATGCGTGATCCGTAGTCCTGGAACTCGTTCATGCGGGCGCGGACGCTCGCGTGCACCCGGGCGTGCCGGGGCAGCCGTCGTCGCCGGTAGGTCAGCAGGGCCCAGACCCAGCCCATCCGGTGCACCTTGCCCAGCGCGTACATGGGACCGACCGTCACCTCGCGCCGATACGCCCCGGGCTTCAGCAGGAGGCCCTTGCCGTCGGGGGCCAGGGCGCCGTCCACGACCCATTTGAGGGCGATGGTCGCGAGACGGTGGTCGTCCTCGAAGGTGCCGCCGACATCCGAGTGGACTCCCGCGAACCATATTTGCTCGACCCCGTCCGGGAGCGCCGGCTGCCCGCCCGGCGTGACCAGGTACTCGCGGTAGGGCGTGCGCTTCTCGTCGATGGACACGGCGTGCCGGACCCGGCCGGCGTTCGGGACCCGTCGGGTGTGCGGCCAGCGCAGGTTCCAGTGCAGGACGCCGGCCGCCTTCACGGAGTCCCAGAGGCCCAGGTACTCGACGGGGATGCCGGTCCGGCCCTCCACCTTGATGCTGAACGTGCCCGCGAAGTGGTGGAGTTGATCCCAGTCCTCGTCGGTGAAAGTCTTGTTCCTGGCGTAGGCCGACACGGCGTACGGGACGAGGTTCTCCATACCCGGCCGCATCAGACCGATCGCCTTGAGCATGCCCGTCAGCGCGCGGGCCGTGTACGCGCCCCGGCTGAAGCCGAACACATAGATGTGGTCGCCCGGTTCGTAGTGCCGCATCAGATACGTGTACGCCTCGGCGAGGTTGACCCTCAGCCCGGATCCCAGGGCGAGGCCGGAGAGTTTCGACAGCCGGCGGCCGAAGGCCGTCCAGGCGCCCGCGGCCGAGAAGGTACCGACCCCCGGGTCGTAGTACGCGATCTGCGCGGTGGGATCGGAGAGGTCCAGCATCTCGTAGAGCCGCACGACGTTCGTGTTGCCCTTCGCTCTCAACTGGTTGCCCGTGCCGTCCAGGCAGATGACGAGGTTCTTGGCCATGGCGGGCCTCGCGTTCACTGACTCATACCAGGACATAACGGGTGTTAAGAAATATAGTAAGAGAAATGCTGCCTGTGGGCATGCTCGGGGGACCGCGGTGTTCCGGAGGATCCATGGCCGGTTCAGTGATCCATCTCGAAGAGGCGGCCGACCCGCCGCGCACCCACGCGCTGGTCGTCGGAGTCGGCAGATACCCGCACCTCGCCGGCGGCGAGGCACCGGTCGCCGACCCGGACGGGATGCGACAGCTCAGCTCGCCCCCGGTCTCGGCCCGTGCCTTCGCCACCTGGCTGCTCACCGAGTACAACGACCCCGAACGCCCGCTCGGCAGCGTGGCCCTGCTGCTCAGCGAGGAGCACCGGACGCCGTTCGCCGACCCCCGTACGGGGACCGGCCACGCTGTCGAGGTCGCCACCATCGACAACATCGTCGCCGCGGTCGCCGACTGGTACGACCGGGGCGACAGTCACGTCGACAACCGGCTTCTCTTCTACTTCTGCGGGCACGGCATCTCCCAGGGCGAGGACATGGCGCTGCTCGCCGCCGACATCTTCGCCGACCACCACAACCCCCTCAACGGAGCACTGGACCTCGCCGGGCTGATGAACGGGCTCAAGCGGTGCAAGGCCAGTCAGCAGGTGTTCTTCGTCGACGCCTGCCGCTCCAACTCCGATGTGCTGATCGAGAGTTCGGGCACCCGGTTCGCCGGCCGCACCCCGCTCGGCGCCGGGGCCCGCCCGCTGGACCTGCCCCGGCGCTTCCACATCCCGTACTACGCCACCCTGGCCGGCGACCGCTCGCACGGCCGGCCAGGACAGGTCAGCCTGTTCACGGAGGCCCTGCTCAGGAGCCTCGCCGGGGCGGCCAGTGACGACCCCGAGGGCGACTGGCGGGTCAACACCTCCCAACTCCTCACGGCGATCGACCACTTCATGCACCAGCCGCGCTTCGCCGGAGCCGTCGCGGGCGTCCAGGTTCCCTCGGTCGGCGAGCTGCCCGTCTTCGTCCTCCACCAGTTGCCCGGCACGCCGGTCGTCCCGGTGTACGTCGGCTGCGACCCGGCCCAGGACAACGCCGAGGCCGAGTTCGTGTGCCGGGAGGACGGACAGGGCGGCCGGGAACGGCTGCGCCGGGCGGCCGTCGACATCGACCTGGACGACCCCGAGAGCGAGTGGGCCATCGAACTCGGCTTCGGCAACTACGTCTTCGAGGCACACCTGGGTGACCAGGAGGTGCGGACCAAGCCGGTCACCGTGCGTCCGGTGTTCCGGCGCGTGCAGCTGGGAAAGCCGTCATGAGTACCGGCCTGGCCGTCACCGTGGCGCTGAGTCTCCACGAGTCCGACCTGCCCGACGGGGCGAAGGTCGTCGGCGACATCCACCCGGCCGACGGCACCGGCAGCGCCCACCGGAGCGTCCTCTTCCCCTGCGGGACCTCGGCACCGGCGGTCCGCTACGAGGTCGACCCCGGGCACTACATCGTGTCCGCCACGCTGCCCTCCGGCGTCGTGCTGTCCAAGGACGCCGAGGCGAGCGAGGGCAGGGACACCCAGGTGACGCTGCGCACCGCCCCCTCCCCCTACGAGTCGCACTCCTGGCAGTACCTCATGGGCAACATCGAGCCGTACGGCGCCTATCACGACGAGACGACGATTCCGGTGCCCCGGTCGCGGGGGTCGCGCTCCGGGGTGTGGGAGACGCGGGGGCTGGTGCCGCCGGGGAACGCGGTCTGGGTCGGCGATCCCAAGCCGCAGAGCTGGCACTTCGCCGAGATGCTCGCCTTGACCGACGGCCCCTCGCCGGAACCGATCGCCCTCCATCTGGCCCGCTCCGCTCCGCACACCGTGCCCAGCCTCGACCTGGGCGACGCCGCCGCCCGCCTCTACCGCTTCGGCCCGCACGGACCCGTCGACGAACAGGGCGCGTCCACCATCCAAGGGCCCACGGGCCGACGGCAGTTCCTGGTCGTCTCGCTGGCCGACGCCGAGTACGTCGTCACCCTTCCCGCGCCCTGGGGCGACGCGCAGATCGAGGTGCTGGTCAACGAGCGCCAGAGCCCGACCGGCAGCACCGTCTCGGTCACCGTCCGCGACAGCAGGGTGGGACCCGCCCTCGGCTATATGACCCGGGGCGCCTTCGACACGGCGGCGGCGCTGGTCAAGGATGCCGAGGACTTGCTCTACGCCAAGATGGAGAACCCCCTCGCCGCGGTGGCCGGCGCCTATGTCCTGGTCGGCAGCGAGCTCACCGATCGGCGGCACCGCTGGGACGCCTGGCTCGACCATCTGCGCCGCGAGTTCCCCTGGCTGAGCGACGGCTCGCTGCTGTGGGGCATGCGCCATCTGCGCCGGGCCCACACCGAGACCGAGCTGGGCGCGGCCAGGGACGCCCTCGTCGAGGCCTTCGACCGCGGCGTCCCCGTCTTCACCCTGGGCCTGAGCCGCCTCATCCACGGCCTCTCCGAGTTCCCCGACGACCCGGAGTGCGCCACCCGCCTCGACCAGGCCCGTCTGCTGTCCTACCGCGTGGACATGCGCGAGCCGTTCGTGATCGTCGGACTGCGGGGGATGCCCCGGTAGCGCGAGAGGCCCGGCTGAGGAGGCCGCGATGATCCGGTTCACGATGATGCCCGGCGAGGACGGCGACTGCCTGCTTCTGGAGTACGGCGACGACACGTTCGTTCGGCGGATCCTCGTCGACGGCGGACGCGCGGGTACGTATCCGCTGATCAAACCGGTGCTCGCCGGGCTCGACGGGCTGATCGACGTCCTGGTCGTCACCCATGTCGACCAGGACCACATCCTCGGAGTGCTCGCCCTGCTGGACGATCCGGAGCGGTCGGTGGAGATCGGGGATGTGTGGTTCAACGGCTTCGACCACCTGCTCGACACCGAGGGGTTCGGCGCGCAGGACGGCGAGAAGCTCACCAGCGCGCTGCTGGCACAGAAGGTGCCCTGGAACGACGCGTTCGGCGGGCGCGGTGCCGAGGTCGGGCGCCGGCTCGGGTGGTTCGACGACGGGTCCACGATGGAGGTGCTCTCGCCCGACCGCCGGCAACTGGAGCGGCTGGCCCCGGTGTGGGTCAAGGAGTGCGCCGCCAACGGGCTGATCCCGGGCCGGGACCCCGACGAGCCGCCCCTCGTAGCCGGCTTCGAGCACTTCGGCGGCGCCGTGAACGTGGCGCAGCTCGCCGCCACACCGTTCAAGGCGGACACCTCGCCTTCGAACGTCACCAGCATCGGGCTGCTCTTCGAGTTCGAGGACCGGCGGATCGTCCTCACCGGCGACGCGGACGACCGCCGGCTCGTCGAGTCGCTACGGCCCCGGGCCGAGGCGGCGGGCGGGCGGCTCCACGTCGACGTCCTGAAGGTCGCCCATCACGGCAGCGGCCACAACATCTCCAACGACCTGCTCGACCTCCTCGACTGCGACCGCTATCTGATCTCCACGAGCGGTGCCCGGCACGGCCACCCCGACGACATCGCCATGTCCCGGATTCTCCAGCACGGCGGAGCCCGGAAGGAGATCGTCTTCAACTACCGAGGCCGTGCCGCGCCCTGGAACGTCGCCTCCCTCGAAGACCGCTTCGGCTACACGGTGACAGCGCCGGAGCCGGACGCGGAGGACGGCTTCATGACCTTCGAACTCTGACACCGGAGGCCGCTCGGATGGCGGCCCCGGCTTGACAGGCGGACGATGGGAGGGGCGGGGATCCGACAGCCATGGAGGGGGATGGGAGGCATCAGACATGCTGGAGATCAAGACGGTCGAGAAGCCCGACGAGCGGCGTGACTTCCCGAGGGGTCACCTCGAAGCCGTACATCTCACCGGGCTCGACTTCGCGGTGGGAACCTTCGAACCGGGCTGGCGCTGGTCCGAGTCCGTCGGGCCCATCGTGGGCACGAGCAGCTGCGAGATCCACCACAACGGCTACGTCGCCCAGGGCCGGATGCACCTCCGTATGGATGACGGCGGCGAGAGCGAAGTGGGTCCCGGCGATGTCTTCGTGTGCCCCGCCGGGCACGACGCGTGGGTCGTCGGCGACGAACAGGTCATCGTCTACGACTTCGCGGGAGGCATGGCACAGGACTACGCGAAGGCACCGGGAAGCTGACCCTTCCGGGGCTGCTGGGCCGCCGGACGGTCCGGGCGCCAGTCGTCCGACCGGCGCTCAGACCGTGATGACGACCTTCGCCCGCGCGTGTTCCTTCACGAGGTACCGCATCGCGTCGGGAACCTCACTCAGCACATACGTTCGGTCGATGACCGGGGTTATCTTCCCGGCCTCCGCCAGCTCGCACAGTGCCGTGAGGTTCTCCCGGCTCGCCACCGCCGGGAGTTCGAGAAGCCGCTGACGGACGAACGGCGCCAGCAGCTTGCGCTTGATGAACAGTCCCATGGGTCCGACGAAGCTGCCGCCCTCGTACACCCCGCCGCCGGACAGCAGGAGTGTCCCGGTGGGCGTCGTCACGCGCCGGAACGCGCCGAGGGAGTGGTTTCCGACCAGGTCGAGTACGACGTCGTACCGTTTTCCGCCGAGGGTGAAGTCCTCCTGGGTGTAGTCGATGACGTGGTCCGCGCCGAGTGAGGCGACCATCTCCACGTTCCGCGTGCGGCACACCGCGGTCACCTCCGCGCCGTACCCCTTGGCCAGCTGCACGGCAAACGTGCCCACGCCGCCCGACGCGCCGTTGATCAGCACCGTCTGGCCCGGCCGCACCCGGGCCAGATCGCGCAGGCCGATGAGGGCGGTGTTCGCGGCCAGGGGTATCGCGGCAGCCTGCTCGAAGGTGAGGCCGGCCGGTTTCCGGGCCACCGACTTCCCGGGCGCGCACACGTACTCCGCGAAGGAGCCGTCCGCCTCGCCGTACACCTCGTCGCCGGGCGAGAGCCCCTCGATCTCGCTGCCGACCGCCTCGACCCGGCCGGCGAAGTCCCGGCCCCGGACCTTCAGCTTCGGCCTGGCCAGCCCGAACACCGCGCGTGCCAGCTTCGGGTCGCCGTGCATGAGGTGCCAGTCGTAGGCGTTCAGCGAGGAGGCGTGCACCCGCACCAGAACCTGCTTCGCCGTCGGCACCGGTTTGCCGATGTCCATGACCTTCAGCACGTCCGCCGAGCCGTACGTGTCCTGAGTGACTGCCTTCATCGTCCGTCCCCCCTCGTGTACGGCATTCGCCGCTACCCGCGAGCGTAGGGGCACAGTCATGGACGCGGGTATCGGGGAAAAGCCGTATTCGCCCCCTAGGGGTTCGACCGACCCCGTCCTGCGAATCTCCTCGTCACACCGGCAGCAACCGGGTGATCAGGGCACCGAGTTGGCGGGCGTTTCGGCACTCGCGCATCTCCACCAGCTCGGCGTACTCGGGCGCCGCCGAGTCGCCCGTGCCCCACTGGGACTGTCCCTCGGGATTCAACCAGTAGACGCGGCGGGCCCGTTCGGCCAGGTGCCGTACCGCGGGCAGATTCGGGTCGCTCATGTTCGTGCGGGCGTCACCGAGCACGAACACGGTCGTACGCGGGCCGACCGCGTCGGCGTACCGCTCCCTGAACTCGCCCAGGGCTACGCCGTAGTCACTGCTGCCGTGCCAGCCCGTCAGGGTCGCCTCCGCGCGGATGCGGGCGCCCATCCCCTCCGGGTCGGCGGCGCCGTGCACGAGCAGGCCGGTCACCTCGTCGACGCGATTGACGAAGGCGAACACACGGACTTTGCTGAACTGGTCGTGCAGGGCCTGCACCAGCAGCATCGTGAAGTCGGAGAAACCGGCCACCGAGCCCGACACATCGCACAGCAGCACCAGTTCGGGCCGGGTGGGCCGGCGCCGGCGCAGCACGGGCCGCATCGGTACACCGCCCGTCGACAGCGACGCGCGTACCGTGCGCCGCAGGTCGATCGAGCCGCGGGCGGCCTTGCGGCGGCGCGCTGCCAGCCGGGTGGCGAGTTTGCGTGCCAGCGGATGCACCGCCCTGCGCAGTTCGGCCAGTTGGGCGCGGCCGGCGAGCAGGAAGTCGACCCGGTCGGCGGTCGGCGCCACCGCCCGCCGGGCGATTTCGTCCCGGCCGCGACGCTCGGCCACCCGGCGTCGCGCCTCCGCGCCGACCAGCCGCCGGAACTCCTCGATCCGCCGCCTGATCTCGTCGTCGAGGAGCCGGTCGGCGAACCCCGTCTCCCCGGCCCCCTCCCGGAGGCTCGCCCGTACCCGGGCCAGCAGTGTCTGCGGCCGGAGCCGGTCCAGTGTCTGGTACGACGACCAGCCGTCCGACCCCGGCGAGGAGCCGTAACCGCCGAAACCGTCGACCGCCTCGGCGGCCAACCGGGCAAGCAGCGCCTCGTCGTCCGCGGCCAACGCGGCGGCGAGCCGGTCGCGCAGCTCGTCCCGCTCGGCTGGTTCCGTCCCGGGCGCTCCGACGGCCCGGGGAAAGTACAGGTCGAAGACAGGGTCGAACACCGTGCGCTGGTCCGTGCCGTGCAGCAGGGTCGCTGCCAGCCCTTCGCGCAGCAACTCCCGGTCCGCGAAACCGAGTACGGCCGCCGCCCGTGCCGCGTCCACGGTCTCCCCGGTGCCGATCCGGACACCGTGTGAGCGCAGCGCCGCGACCAGCCCCGTCAGCCGTTCCGCGACGCCGGCCCCGTCACTCGCGCGGGCGTGGGCCGACCGCGCGTTCACATCGCGTCCAGGTCCAACTTGGCGCTCGCC
The DNA here is from genome assembly GCF_033441795.1 of Streptomyces sp. ADMS. Classification (NCBI taxonomy): domain Bacteria; kingdom Bacillati; phylum Actinomycetota; class Actinomycetes; order Kitasatosporales; family Streptomycetaceae; genus Streptomyces; species Streptomyces sp. ADMS. The sequence goes on from NZ_JAVFVX010000009.1 coordinate 17,606, forward strand.
TTCAGGACGTCGTCCTGGTGTTTGAGGAGAACGCCGAGGCTGTCCCGTACGACCGTCTCGTCGAGCGCGTCCGCCCCCAGTGCCAGCAGGGTGCGGGCCCAGTCGATGGTCTCGGCGACCGAGGGCACCTTCCGCAGGTCCATGGCGCGCAGTGCGCCCACCACCCGTACGACCGACCCGGCCAGCGCCGCGTCGAGCTCCGGCACCTTCAGCCGTACGATCCGGCGCTCCAGCTCGGCGTCCGGGAAGCCGATGTGGAGGAAGAGGCAGCGGCGGCGCAGGGCCTCGGACAGCTCGCGGCCTGCGTTGGAGGTGAGGACGACGAAAGGGCGGCGGGTCGCGGTGATCGTGCCCAGCTCGGGGACCGTGACCTGGAAGTCGGAGAGCACTTCGAGGAGCAGGCCTTCCATCTCGACGTCCGCCTTGTCGGTCTCGTCGATCAGCAGCACCCTGGGCTGGTCGCCGCGGATGGCGGTCAGCAGGGGCCGGGGGAGCAGGAACTCCTCGCTGAAGATGTCCGTGCGCGCCGCGTCCCACGTCTCGTCGCGGCCGGCGCTGATGCGCAGGAGCTGTTTGGCGTGGTTCCACTCGTACAGCGCCCTCGACTCGTCGACGCCCTCGTAGCACTGGAGGCGGATCAGCTCGGCCCCGGCGGTCTCGGCGACGGCCTTGGCCAGCTCGGTCTTGCCGACGCCGGCCGGGCCCTCCACCAGGAGCGGCTTGCCGAGGCGGTCGGCCAGGAAGACGGTGGTGGCGACGGCGGGGGAGGCCAGGTACCCGGTCTCGGCGAGGCGTGCGGAGACATCGTCTACGGATGTGAACAACGGGGCCTCCAGCACTGGCCTGAGCGGGCTCGATGCTATATCCAAGCGCTTGTTCACCGCTCGTGTCACGCCTGATTTCGCGGAATGCGGAGGCGGACCCCGGGTATACCGATCGGTTTCCCCGTCTCGCTGGGGAGGGTAAACCTCGTCGTACGGCCACCACAGACAAGGCGTCCCCGCGCGACCGGCTGCTCGATGCGGCGACCGAGCTGTTCTACCGCGACGGCGTCTCCCTCGGAGTCGAGGCGCTGTGCAAGGCCGCCGGAGTCTCCAAGCGGTCGATGTACCAGCTCTTCGCGGGCAAGGACGAGGTTCTCGCGGCCGGCCTGGACCGGCGCGCGGCGAGTTACGCGGCGCAGCTCATTCCCGGCCCGCAGGACGTCGGCACTCCGCGCGAGCAGATCCTGCCCTGTCCGGGCGGCTGGAGAAGGCCGCCGCGGAACCCGGCTACCGGGGCTGCCCCTACCTCGCCGCGCTCGTAGAACTGAAGGACCCCGGACACCCGGCGAGTGTGGGTCGCCCAGGAGGTCAAGCAGCGCCTTGAGGGATGGTTCGGTGTCCAGGCGGAAGCGGGCGGCGCGCGTGAACCCGAGCTGCTGGAACGGCAGTTGATGCTCGTCTTCGACGGCGCGAGCGCCCGCGCCGGCGTTCGTATCGATTCGCTGGCCGGGCTGACCACGGCGACGGTGACGCCACTGATGGACGCGGCGGGCATGGCCTAGCCGCAGCAGAGGGGGGAAGGAAGGCGGGGGCCGACCGCCGAAGCGCCCGGCCCCCCCCAGCCCGTGTCGCGGGGTGTACTCAGCGACACCCCGCACCGCGTGACTGATGCGGTAGGGCGGGTTCCCGGGTGGGGCCGACGCCGAGACGTGTCCTCCAGGCCGCGACCCGGGCGACAGGACGGGCAAGGGGTCCTGATCAGCCGGACGGATCGACCTCCGCGCCCGACGGACCGTCACCGCTCACCAGCACCACCTCCAGGGTGCGCGGACCGTGCACCCCCTCGACCCGGTCGAGTTCGATGTCACTGGTCGCGGACGGACCGGAGATCCAGGTCAACGGCCGTGTCAGGTCGAGGCGTTCAAGGGCCTGCGGCACGGAGGAAACGACCTGGTCCGGGACGCGGACGACGCAGATGTGGTGGTCGGGGATCAGGGTGATCCGGCGGCGGCCCTGGTCCGGGCCGCCGTCCAGCACGATGGTGCCGGTCTCGGCGATGGCCAGGGCGCAGGCCGTGACGACGCTGTCGACCTCGTCCAGGTCGTACGCCGTGCTCACCGCACTGTCGTCGACCCCGGCCGGAGCCGCGGCCGACAGCCACTCCGGCGGGAGCCCGGGCGGCACGACCACCGATGCGGAGCCGTGCGCGGCCAGTATCCCGGCGAGCAGTGCCGGGAGCTCGCCGGTGGTGCAGCGGTGCACGATCGCCCGGTAGTCCACCAGGTTCTCGGCCAGGAGCTCGACCGTCTCGTCGACACCGAGGTTTCCGTGCACGCGCAGGTAGTCGCGGTCGACGGCCTGGTCGTACGGCGTGTCGTCGCGGGGTACGTCGGCGAGTGCGCGCCGCACCCGGCCCAGGATCAGGTCGCGGCTGTTCACTTCGTGGTGTCCTTTCCGCCGTGGGTGCGCTGCCACCAGTCGCGGAACGGCTCCGCCGGCACGGCCGGCAGGTCGCGGGTGCCGCTCCAGGCCTTTCCGGGGCCGGGCAGGGTGCGAGGGTGGAAGCGGCGGGTGCGTGAGGCGAGGCGCTGTCCGGTGCGCAGGGCGCCGGGGTGGCTGAACGCCCAGCGGGCGGCGCGCATCGCGGCCCGTTCGGCGGCGTGGCCCTTCGCAGGTTTCAGGACGACCTTGTTGCCCTCCCGGGTCACCGGCCCGCCCTCGACGACGCGCTCGCGCAGGTGCACCAGCACCTCGGGGATGTCGATGGCGACCGGGCAGACCTCGTAGCAGGCCCCGCACAGCGAGGAGGCGTACGGGAGGGAGGCGTCGATCTCGCTCGCGGTGCCCCGGAGCTGGGGGCTGAGGATGGCGCCGATCGGGCCGGGATAGACGGAGCCGTAGGCGTGACCGCCGGCCCGCTCGTACACCGGGCAGACGTTCAGGCAGGCCGAGCAGCGGATGCAGCGCAGGGCCTGGCGGCCGACCTCGTCGGCGAGGGTGTCGGTGCGGCCGTTGTCGATCAGGACCAGATGGAAGGTCTGCGGGCCGTCACCGTCCGTCGTGCCGGTCCAGGTCGACGTGTACGGGTTCATTCGCTCGGCGGTCGAGGAGCGGGGGAGTGTCTGGAGGAAGACCTCCAGGTCCCGCCAGGTCGGCACGATCTTCTCGATGCCGACGACCGAGATCAGCGTCTCGGGCAGGGTCAGGCACATCCGCCCGTTGCCCTCCGACTCGACCACGACCAGGGTGCCGGTCTCGGCGACCATGAAGTTGGCGCCGGAGACGCCCACCCTGGCGCGCAGGAACTTCTCCCGGAGGTGGAGCCGCGCCGCCTCGGCCAGCTCGGCGGGCGTGTCGGTGAGGCCCTCGGGAGCCGGGCGGCCCCACTCGCTCATCTCGCGCGCGAAGATGTCCCGGATCTCGCCCCGGTTGCGGTGGATCGCCGGTACGAGGATGTGCGAGGGCCGGTCCTTGCCCAGCTGCACGATCAGCTCGGCGAGATCGGTCTCGTAGGCCGCGATGCCCTCGGCCTCCAGGGCCTCGTTCAGGCCGATCTCCTGCGTCGCCATCGACTTGACCTTGACGACCTCGGACTCGCCGGTCATCCGCACCAGGTCGATGACGATCTGGTTGGCCTCCTCGGCGTCGGCGGCCCAGTGCACGACGCCGCCCGCCGCCGTGACCGACTCCTCCAACTGGACCAGGTAGGTGTCGAGATGACGGAGCGTGTGATCCTTGATCCGCTTGCCCGCCTCCCGCAACTCCGCCCAGTCCGACATCTCGGCGACGGCTTTGGCCCGCTTGCCGCGGATCGTGTGGGTGGCGTGGCGCAGATTGCCGCGCAGGGTCTCGTTGCCCACCGCCTCGTGGGCCGCCTTGGGGAAGCTCGGCATCCCGACGAACGTCCCGCTCATGCCAGGGGCTCCTCTTCCGTGCTGGCCAGGATCTCCGCGATGTGCACCGGCCGCATCCCGGTGCTCAACCGGGTCATGGTCCCGCCGATGTGCATGAGACACGAGTTGTCGGCTGCGCACAGCACCTCCGCCCCCGTCGACTCGGCGTTGCGCACCTTGTCGGTGCCCATCGCCGCCGAGACATCGGCGTTCTTCAGCGCGAACGTGCCGCCGAAACCACAGCACTCGTCGGCGCCGGGCAGCTCCCGCAGCTTCAGTCCCCTGACGGCCTGGAGCAGTTCGAGCGGCCGGTCGGCGAGCCCGAGGCCGCGCAGCCCGTGGCACGTCGGGTGATAGGTGACGGTGTGCGGGTAGTAGGCCCCCACGTCCGTCACCCCCAGCACATCCACCAGGAACTCCGTCAGCTCGTACGTCTTCGGAACCAGGGGCGCCAGCGTGGCCGCGAGCCCGTCCCCGCGCCCCTCGGCCCGCGCCCGCTCACCCATCCGCGGATACAGCTCCCGCACCATCGCGCCGCACGACCCGGAGGGCGTGACGATCGCCTCGTACCCTCCGAAGACATCGGAGAAATGCCGGGCGAGCGGCTCAGCCTCGTGCCGGTACCCGGTGTTGTAGTGCGCCTGCCCGCAGCAGGTCTGCGCCATCGGGAAGTCGACCTCGACACCCAGCCTGGTCAGCAGTTTCACCACGGCGCGGCCCGTGTCCGGATACAGCGTGTCGTTGACACAGGTAAGGAACAGGGCGACACGCATCGCGGCTCCTAGTGGTCGGTCATCGGATGAGTGCAGGGTACGCGGAGGTCGCATAGCGGGGAAATCCCGTCTCACCGGACTTCGGTGAGACGGGCCTCCGCCGCGCGCCAGGCCGCCGGGTCGCCGGACGGCTCGTAGCGGGTCAGCGGCTGGGTACGGGCGAGCAGCCGGCGCATGTCCGTACGGTCGCCGACGAGACCGTGGGCCCTCGCCTGGACGAGGACGTTGCCGAGCGCGGCGGCCTCGGCCGGGCCCGCCACCACCGGCAATCCGCAGGCATCCGCGGTGAGCCGGCACAGCAGCTCGTTGCGCGTCCCGCCCCCGACGATGTGCACGGCGTCGACGGAGTGCCCGGCGAGCCGCTGGGCGTCCGCCACCGCCCGCCGATGGGCGAGGGCGAGGGAGTCGAGGATGCAGCGGGTGATCTCGCCCGGAGTCTGCGGCACCGGTTGCCCGGAGGCCCGGCAGGCCTCGGCTATCCGCTCCGGCATCCGCCCGGGCGCCAGGAACGCCGCGTCCCCCGCGTCCACCACGGACCGCAGGCCCGGCGCCTCGGCCGCCGCCCGCAGCAGCGTGCCCAGGTCGGGGTCGCCCCAGGCCCGAACGCACTCCTGGAGGAGCCACAGCCCCATGATGTTGCGCAGATAGCGGACCGTGCCGTCTAGTCCCAGCTCATTGGTGAAGTTGGCGGCCCGGCTCTCCTCGGAGAGGATGGGCGCGTCCAGCTCCAGGCCGGCCAGGGACCAGGTGCCGGTGCAGATGTAGGCGAACCGCTCGTCCACCGCGGGAACGGCCGCCACCGCGGAGGCGGTGTCGTGCGACCCGACGGTGGTCACCGGCACGGGTCCGGTGAGCCCGGTCTCCTCCAGCACCTCGGCCCGCAGCACACCCGCCGGATCACCGGGCTGCCGTAGCGGCGCGAACAGCCCGAGGTCGATGTCCAGTCTCCGCGCGATGTCATGTGCCCAGTCGCGCGTGCGGGGATCGATCAGCTGAGTGGTGGAGGCGTTGGTCAGCTCGGTGCCGGCCTCGCCCGTCAGCCAGTACGTCAGCAGATCGGGGATGAGCAACAGCCGCTCGGCCGCGGCCAGTTGGCGGGTGCCGCAGGCCGCCGTCAGCTGGTAGAGGGTGTTGAAGGGCGCGTACTGCAACCCGGTCGCCGCGTACAGCTCGTCGGCCGGGACGCTCGCCCACACCTTCTCCGCGACACCCTCGGTGCGGGTGTCGCGGTAGTGCACCGGGTTGCCGAGCAGGGCGCCGTCGGCGTCCAGCAGGCCGTAGTCCACGGCCCAGCTGTCGATGCCGACGGAGTCGAGTTCTCCACCGCAGTGGGCACCGCCCGCCCGCAGACCGTCGAGGACACCCGCGTACAGCGCGAGAACATCCCAGCGCAGCCCCTCGGGCACCCGCACGGGCCGGTTCACGAACCGGTGCGCCTCGGCCAGCTCCAGCGTGTCCGGCCCGACCCGGCCGACCATGACGCGCCCACTGGACGCGCCGAGGTCGACCGCGGCGTACGACCTCACGGTCTTGCTCATCGCAGGAAGGCGGCGGCGACGCCGGCGTCGACCGGGATGTGCAGTCCCGTGGTGTGCGTGAGCTCGCCACCGGTCAGCGCGAAGACGGCGTTGGCCACGTGCGCGGGCAGCACCTCGCGCTTGAGGATGGTCCGCTGGGCGTAGAACTCGCCGAGCTTCTCCTCCTCGATGCCGTACGTCGCCGCGCGCTGCGCGCCCCAGCCGCCGGCGAAGATCCCGGAACCGCGCACCACACCGTCGGGGTTGATGCCGTTGACCCGGATGCCGTGCTCGCCGAGCTCGGCGGCGAGCAGCCGCACCTGATGCGCCTGGTCGGCCTTGGTCGCGGAGTAGGCGATGTTGTTCGGGCCGGCGAAGACGGCGTTCTTGGAGGCGATGTAGATGATGTCGCCGCCGAGCTCCTGGGCGATCATCACCCGCGCCGCCTCGCGCGAGACGAGGAACGAACCGCGCGCCATGATGTCGTGCTGCAGATCCCAGTCGCGCGCCGAGGTCTCCAGCAGCGGCTTGGAGATGGAGATCCCGGCGTTGTTGACGACGAGGTCCACTCCGCCGAAGGCCAGGGCGGCCGCCCGGAACGCCTCGGCGATCTGCTCCTCGGACGTGACATCCACGGTGACGGCGACGGCCTTGTCCGGGCCACCAAGCTCCTCCGCCACAGCCTGGGCGTTCTCCGCGTTGAGGTCGGCGACGACGACGCAGGCGCCCTCGGCGACCAGCCGCTCGGCGATCGCCCTGCCGATCCCGCTGCCCGCACCGGTCACCAGAGCGACCCGGGTGGCCAGCGCCTTCGGCTTGGGCATCCGCTGGAGTTTGGCCTCCTCAAGGGCCCAGTACTCGATCCGGAACTTCTCCGACTCCTCGATCGGCGCGTACGTCGAGACCGCCTCGGCCCCGTGCATCACGTTGATCGCGTTGACGTAGAACTCGCCGGCCACCCGCGCGGTCTGCTTGTCCTTGCCGAAGCTGAACATGCCCACGCCCGGGATCAGCACGATCGCCGGGTCGGCGCCGCGCATCGCGGGGGAGTCGGGCAGGGCGTTGCGCCCGTAGTAGGCGGCGTACTCCTCGCGGTACTCGGCGTGCAGCTCCTTCAGCCGCGCGATCGCCTCGTCGAGGGGAGCGGAGGCCGGCAGGTCGAGGACGAGCGGCCTGACCTTGGTGCGCAGGAAGTGGTCGGGGCAGGAGGTACCGAGTGCCGCGAGGCGCGGGTGCTCGCCGCGCGACACGAAGTCCAGAACGACGTCCGAGTCGGTGAAGTGCCCGACCTGCGGCTTGTCCTGCGAGGCGATGGCCCGCACGTACGGGGCGAGCGTGGCGGCCCGCTCGCGCCGCTCCTCCGGCGCGAGGGCGGTGTACCCCTCGATGACCGGACCGAACGGCTCCGTCTTCCCGCGCTCGGCGAGGAACGTCTCGGCGGTACGGATGATGTGCAGCGAGTTCTTCTCGCACTCCTCGGCGGTGTCGCCCCAGGCGGTGATGCCGTGTCCGCCGAGGACGCATCCGATGGCCTGAGGGTTGGCGGCCTTCACGGCGGCGATGTCCAGGCCGAGCTGGAACCCGGGGCGCCGCCACGGCACCCACACCACGCTGTCCCCGAAACACTCGGCGGTCAGTTTCTCCCCGTCGGCGGCGCAGGCCAGCGCGATACCGGAGTCGGGGTGGAGGTGATCCACGTGCGCGGCGTCGACGAGCCCGTGCATGGCGGTGTCGATGGACGGCGCCGCCCCACCCTTGCCGTGCAGGCAGTAGTCGAACGCGGCGACCATCTCGTCCTCGCGCTCCACGCCCGGATACACACCCTTGAGCGCGTGCAGCCGGTCCAGCCGCAGCACGGCCAGCCCGCCCTCGGTCAGGGTTCCCAGGTCACCCCCGGAGCCCTTGACCCACATCAGCTCGACATCACCACCGGTGACGGGATCGGTGTCGGTCCCCTTCGCGGAGGTGTTCCCACCGGCGTAGTTGGTGTTCCGGGGATCGGCACCAAGCCGACGGGACCGAGCGAGAAGAGCAGCGGCTTCAGGATGGGTAGCCATGCGTGATCAATCCTTACGTGACGTTTTCGACGAGGGCGAGAGGGAGCGCCCCCCTAGGGGCGCGGGGCTGTATCGATTTGCGGCTCCGCCGCGTGGGCGCGATCAACCGCAGACAGCCGAACGCCTGCGACCAACCGAACCAGGCAGACGAAACCCAGGACCTACGCGCCCCACCCCGCCTGCGCCCCGCCGACCCGCTCCGCAGCGATCTTCGAGGCCCACCCGGACCGGGCATACGCGGCGATCGGGTCGCCGTCCAACCCCATCTCGCCCCGGACCTCCGCAAGCAAGGGCCGCACATCCGTGTTGTACGCGTCCATCAGCACCGCGTTGGCGGCCAGCACGTCCCCCGACCGCTGAGCAGCGCCCAACGCGTCGGTGTCGACGAGGAGCGCCTTGGCCGTGGCCTCCTGCACGTTCATCACGGACCGGATGATCGCCGGAATCTTCGCCTCGATGTTGTGGCACTGGTCCAGCATGAACGCGACCTCGGGCACGAACCCGCCGCCCCGGATCACCTCGTACATGATCCGGAACAGCTGGAACGGGTCCGCCGAGCCGACCATCAGGTCGTCGTCCGCGTAGAACCGCGAGTTGAAGTCGAACGCGCCGAGCTTCCCCTCCCGCAGCAGCGTCGCGACGATGAACTCGATGTTGGTGCCGGGGGCGTGGTGCCCGGTGTCGACAACGACCTGCGCCTTCGGCCCGAGCTTGAGGCAGTGCGCGTACGCGGTGCCCCAGTCCGGGACGTCGGTCGTGTAGAAGGCAGGCTCGAAGAACTTGTATTCAAGGAGCATCCGCTGGTCGTCGCCCAGTCGCGCGTACACCGCGGCCAGCGCCTCCGCGAGCCGGTCCTGCCGCTCACGGATGTCGTCCTGGCCGGGATAGTTCGTTCCGTCGGCGAACCAGAGCTTGAGGTCGTTCGACCCGGTGGCGTCCATGATGTCGACGCACTCCAGCAGATGGTCGACGGCCTTGCGCCGCACCACCGCGTCCGGGTGACAGACGCTGCCGAGCCTGTAGTCGTCGTCCTGGAAGGTGTTCGAGTTGATCGCGCCCAGCTTCAGGCCGCGCTCCTCGGCGTACTTGGCCAGGTTCGTGTATCCGTCGGAGCCCTCGACCCTGTCCCACGGAATGTGCAGGGCGACGGTCGGGGCCACCCCGGTGAAGGCGTGGACCTGGGCGGCGTCGTCCAGCTTCTCGAAGGGGTCGCGGGGTACGCCGGGCTGCGCGAACACCTTGAAACGGGTACCCGAATTCCCATACGCCCACGACGGCGTTTCGATGGCCTGGGTCTTGAGAGCGGCCTTCACCGCGCTGAGCTCGGTCACTTCAGGACTCCTGTGACATCGGGTCGGAACGACTGCTGGGAAACAGCACGCTGATCGACGATCTGATGAAACGATTCAGAACGGGAAGCTATGAGCCCCCCGGAGGGGTGTCAAGTCCTCTGACTGATTCGGCCCGCCGTGACTTGCCTGTGACCTTCAATTATCGAAAGAATTTCGACACGGACCCATTGACGTGACATGGCTGCCATGTCTAACGTCCCGGCAATCCCGTTGAAACCTTTCACGACGCCGTGAGGCCAGTCCCACAGGCGTCGTCGAGGAGCCCTCATGACCCACCCGTCCGACCCGGGGCCGGCCCCTGTGCTGGCGCTCAAGGACATCTCGAAGTCCTTCGGTGCGGTGCGCGCCCTGCGGGACGTCTCCATGGAGCTGTTTCCCGGCGAAGTGCACGCACTCGCCGGTGAGAACGGCGCCGGCAAGTCGACCCTCATCAAGACGCTCGCCGGGGTGCACCGACCCGACGCCGGCCAGGTGCTGCTCGACGGCGCGCCCGTCGTCTTCCACGGCCCAGGCGACGCCCGCGACGCGGGTATCGCCGTGATCTACCAGGAGCCCACGCTCTTTCCGGATCTGTCGATCGCCGAGAACATCTTCATGGGCCGCCAGCCCCGGCGCGTCCTCGGCCGGATCGACCACAAGGCCACCCACGCGGCGACCGCCGCCCTGATGCAGCGCCTAGGCGTCGAACTCGACCCCGACCGCCCCGCGCGCGGCCTGTCCATCGCGGACCAGCAGATCGTCGAGATCGCCAAGGCGCTCTCCTTCGACGCCCGCGTCCTGATCATGGACGAGCCGACCGCGGCCCTCACCGGCAGCGAGGTGGCCCGCCTCTTCGGCGTCGTGCGCACCCTGCGCGAACAGGGCGCGGCCGTGCTGTTCATCTCGCACCGGCTGGAGGAGATCTTCCAGATCTGCCGGCGGGTGACGACCCTGCGCGACGGCGCCTGGATCGCCAGCGAGCCGATCGACGGCATGACCGAGGACGATCTCGTACGGCGCATGGTCGGCCGCGATCTCGAAGAGCTCTACCCGAAGCAGGACGTGCAGGCCGGCGAGGTCGCGCTCAGCGTCCGCAGACTGACCCGCGAGGGCGTCTTCACCGACGTCTCCTTCGAGGTGCGGCACGGCGAGATCGTCGGCCTCGCCGGACTCGTCGGCGCCGGCCGCACCGAGGTGGCCCGGGCCGTCTTCGGCATCGACCGCTGGGACGCCGGCGAGGTCGAGGTGGACGGCACGGTCCTCACGAACGGGGCGCCCTCCACCGCCATGGCCGCCGGGCTCGCCCTCGTCCCCGAGGACCGGCGCGCCCAGGGCCTGGTGATGGACATGTCCATCGAGCGGAACATCGGCCTCACCGGCCTGCGCACGACCGTCAGGGCCGGCCTCATGGACCGGGGCGCCGAGCGCAGCCGTTCCCTCGACTGGGCCGTCAAGCTCCAGGTGAAGTACGCCCGCATCGCCGACACCGTCAACACGCTGTCCGGCGGCAACCAGCAGAAGGTCGTCCTGGCCAAGTGGCTCGCCACCGGCCCCAGGGTGCTGATCGTCGACGAGCCCACCCGGGGCATCGACGTCGGTACGAAGGCCGAGGTGCACCGCCTGCTCAGTCAGTTGGCCGCCGACGGGGTGGCCGTTCTGATGATCTCCTCCGACCTGCCCGAGATCCTCGGTATGGCGGACCGCGTGCTCGTGATGCACGAGGGCCGCCTCACCGCCGAGATCCCGCGCTCCGAAGCAACCGAGGAAACGGTGATGGCCGCAGCCACCGGGAGGGCCGCCGCATGACGGTGACCGCTCCCAACCCCGCCCCCGCGGCCGAGGTGCCCAAGTCCAGCGGCACCCGGCTGGTGGACCGCGTGTTCAAGATGCGCGAACTCGCCATCCTGCTCGTCTTCCTGGTGATGATCGGCATCACCCAGGCCGGCAACAGCGAGTTCCTGTCCGAACAGGGCATCAAGGACCTGCTGCTGAACGCGACGATCCTGGTCCTGGTCGCCACCGGCCAGTCGCTGGTGGTCATCAGCCGCAACGTCGACCTGTCGGTCGGCTCCACGCTCGGCATCAGCGCCTTCGGCGCCGGCGTCTACCTCCAGGACGGCGGGAACCCCGTCGTGGCCGTCGTCCTGGCCGTCCTCCTCGGTATCGGCTTCGGCCTCCTCAACGGGCTGCTCGTCAGCTTCGGACAGGTACCCGCCCTCGTCGTCACCCTCGGCACGCTCTACATCATCCGCGGCATCGACTCCATCTGGGTCGGTTCCCGGCAGATCACGGCGGCCGACCTCCCGGACGGATTCGTCGACTTCGGCTCCGGCGGAATCACGGCGGTGCCGTATCTCGCGCTGATCGCGCTCGCCGTACTCATCGCCACCGCCTACTACCTCAGGCACTTCGGCAGCGGCCGTGAGCTGTACGCGCTCGGCTCCAACCCCGAGGCCGCCCGGCTCGCCGGCATCCCCGTGCGCAAGCGGATCCTCGCCGCGTACACCTTCTGCGGCGCCCTCGCCGGACTCGCCGGCGCGCTCTACCTCGCCCGGTTCGGCAACGTCGACTCCAGCACGGGCAGCGGCTACGAACTGACCGTCGTCAGCGCGGTCGTGGTCGGCGGTGTGGTCTTCACCGGAGGCTCCGGCAGCGTCTACGGGGCCGCGCTCGGCGCACTGCTGCTGACCTCCATCAACAGCGTGCTGCCCGCCCTCGGCGTCAGTTCGGTGTGGGTCATGGCCATCAACGGCACCCTGCTCATCCTCGCCATCGCGGTCGACCGGATCGTCGCCCTGCGCGTGGCGTCCGCACTGAAGAAGAGGAACGCCCGCCATGGCTGACTCGTCGCTCGCGCGCGCCATCCGCTGGGATACGGTCGTCGGCGCCCTCCTCGTCGTCGTCCTGCTGCTGTCCTTCGGGTTCGTGGACGGGTTCGGCAACGGGCTCAACCTGTCCTTCCTGATCGGCAACACCCTCCCGATCGCGCTCGTCGCGCTGCCCATGACCCTCCTCGTCGTCTCCGGCGAGATCGATCTGTCGGTCGCCTCCACCGCCGGCCTCTCCGGCGCGGTGATGGGCGCCCTGTGGAACCAGGGCCTGACGATCGAGGTGATCATCCCGATCTGTCTGCTCCTCGGAGTGGTCTGCGGGCTGATCAACGGCCTGCTCGTCACCCGGCTCGGGCTGCCCTCCCTCGCCGTCACCATCGGCACCATGGCCGCTTACCGGGGCATCGCACAGATCGTGCTCGGCTCCGACGCGGTGACCGACTTCCCCACCCAGTACCTGGACTTCGCGGCCGGACGCATCGGCGACACCTTCATCCCGTACGCGCTCCTGCCCTTCCTCGTGCTGCTCGCGATCGCCGTGGTCGCACTGCACGCCACCCCGTTCGGCCGCTCGCTGTTCGCGATCGGTGCCAGCGAGGAAGCCGCACGCTTCGCCGGTATCCGGGTCAAGCGGCAGAAGCTGGTCCTGTTCACGGTGACAGGTCTGATGGCCTCCCTCACCGGGATCTTCTGGGCGCTGCACTACGCCAGCGCCCGCTACGACAACGCCACGGGACTCGAACTCTCCGTCGTGGCGGCCGTGTTGCTCGGCGGTATCGACTTCGACGGCGGCAAGGGCACGCTCGGCGGCGCGATCGCGGGGGTCTTCCTCCTCGGCGCACTGCAGAACGTGATGAGCCTCCTGAACGTCTCCGCCCAGTCGCAGATCGTCGTCACCGGCGTTCTGCTCGTCGTCTCCGTGCTCGGCCCCCGGGTCGCACGGCAGATCTCCATCGCGAGGGCGGGGCGCAGAGCCGCCTCGGCACCGGTGTCCACCTCGACACCGGCTCCGACCTCGTAACGCTCCGCTCACCCTCGTAAAAAGAAGGAACCAGTCATGCGCAAGTCATCGATCCGCCGGGCCTCCGCGGCCCTCGCCGCCACCACCTCCCTCGCCCTGGCCCTCACGGCCTGTGGCGGTACCACCAAGAACGACGTCAAGGACGAGGGCGCCTCGGCCGCCGCGACCGGCCAGGCCGACCCCAACGCGGCCACCAAGAAGGGCCTGACCGTCGGCTTCCTGCCCAAGCAGGTCAACAACCCGTACTTCACCTCCGCCGACAAGGGCGGCGAGAAGGCGCTGAAGGCGCTGGGCTCCAACTACAAGGAGGTCGGCCCGAGCAGCGCCACGGACACCTCCGGGCAGGTCTCCTACGTCAACACGCTGACCCAGCAGCAGGTCGACGCGATGGCCGTGTCCGCGCAGGACCCGGGCGCCCTGTGCACCGCGCTCAAGCAGGCCATGAAGAACGACATCAAGGTCGTCACGTACGACTCGGACACCAAGGCCGACTGCCGCAACGCCTTCGTCTCGCAGGCCAGCGCCGAGGACCTGGGCCGTACCGAGGTGCAGCTGCTCGCCGAGCAGATCGGCTACAAGGGCGAGATCGCGATCCTGTCCGCCGCGCAGACCGCGACGAACCAGAACATCTGGATCGACTTCATGAAGGAGGAGCTGAAGGACCCGAAGTACAAGGACATGAAGCTCGTCAAGGTCGCGTACGGCAACGACGACGCCCAGCAGTCATTCCAGCAGACCCAGGGTCTCCTCCAGGAGTACCCGAACCTGAAGGGGATCATCTCCCCGACCACCGTCGGCATCAAGGCCGCCGCCCAGTACCTGTCCGGCTCGAAGTACAAGGGCAAGGTCAAGCTGACCGGTCTCGGCACCCCCAACGACATGCGCAAGTACGTCAAGAACGGCACCGTCGAGGGCTTCGAGCTGTGGGACCCGGCGAAGCTCGGCGAGCTGGCCGCCTACACCGCCGTCGCGCTGGTGTCGGGGCAGATCACCGGCAAGGAGGGCGAGACCTTCAAGGCCGGCGACATGGGCGAGTACACGATCGGCAAGGACGGCGTGATCAGCCTCGGAAAGCCGACCGTGTTCACCAAGGACAACATCGACCAGTTCAACTTCTGATTCCCGGGGGCTGTTGATGCAACGTGTGTGCTTTCTGCTGAAGGTCCGGGCGGACCGCCTCGACGAGTACCGCGAGCGGCACGCCGCCGTGTGGCCCGAGATGCTCGACGCACTCTCGGCCACCGGCTGGCACAACTACTCGCTCTTCCTGCGCGAAGACGGCCTGCTGGTCGGCTACTTGGAGACCGAGGATTTCGCCGCCGCCCAGGCCGGCATGGAAGCCACCGAGATCAACGCCCGTTGGCAGGCGGAGATGGCGCCGTTCTTCGAATCGCTGGACGGCGCCCGACCCGACGAGGCCATGAAGCCCCTCACCGAGGTGTTCCACCTCGCCTGACCACCCCTGTTTCTCCATACCCCGCCCCTCTCACCTCGCAAGACAACGGAGTCCCCCGAGATGAAAAGACGTACGCTGCTCGGCGCCGCCCTCGCCGGCGCCGTGGTGACCCCCGTCCTCGGCGCTGCCACCGCCCGTGCCGCCGACCCCGGCCCTTCGGTCACCCTGACCGGCACCACCACGCTCGACACCCAGGCCATCTTCTTCGTGTCGTACAACGGACTGGTCAACAACAACGCGTTCCAGAAGAACGCGATGCTGACCTACAAGGGCTACCAGTACGCCGTCTGGTACACCGCCGACCGCAACGCTGTCGTCGCCCGCCGCTTGTTCGGTTCGAACACGTGGTCCACCGTCCAGGTCGGCCACACCCTCCGGTACAACGACTCCCACAATGTCATCTCCATGGGCATCTCCAAGGTCGACGGCCGGCTGCACCTCAACATGGACTCCCACAGCGACGGCTTCACCTACGTCAAGTCGGTGGCCGGCCTCATGGACAACCCCGGCGGACTGAGCTGGACCACGAGCCGGTTCGGCGCTCCCCAGTCCACCCTCGACGGCCTCGCCCTCACCTCGCAGTTCACCTACCCGCAGTTCGTCTCGACGCCCGAGGGCAAGCTCCAGCTGAGCTACCGCGTGGCCATCTCCGGCAACGGCCGCAACGCCATCGCCGAGTACGACGGCACGTCCTGGACGAACCTCGGCGAGTGGACCAGCTCCACCGGCACCTACACCAGCGAGCACGGCTCCAGCACGGCCCGCAACATGTACCTGCACGGCATCGACTACGACAAGAACGGCCGCCTGCACTCCTTCTTCACCTGGCGCGAGCAGAACGGCGCGGTGATGTGCAACAGTGGCGGCATCACCAACCACGACACCGGCTACGTCTATTCGGACGACCGCGGCCGCACCTGGCGCAACAACGCGGGCACCCTCGTCGGCACCACCGGCAGCTCCGACAGGGTCGCCGTCACCGACAGCGGGCTGGTGATCGACTCACTGAACCCGGACCACTCCCTGATGAACCAGGAGAGCCAGTGGACCGACTCGGCGGGCCGCCCCCACGCGATCATCAGCTACATCCCCGGCCGTTTCGGGCAGTGCACGACGAACTACGTCACCGACCGCACCAACAACGGCCGTGCCTTCCACGTCCGTAAGAACGCCTCCGGCGCCTGGCAGAAGACCGAGATACCGGTGCCGCTGAACTCCAGCCAGCGCACCAAGCTGTTCCTCGACAAGTACGACAACGCCTACGCGATCTTCCCCTTCCTCCGGATCGCCGGCGCCTCCGCGGCCTCGGGGTACACCGACTGGACGATGCTGTACGACGGTGTCGGAGCCGGGCTGAACGCCTTCGGTGAGGTCGTGTTCGACGAGTCGCGGATCGGTCAGGACCACTTCCTGTCGGTCATGTACCAGGAGAAGTCCAGCGGTACGACGCCCTCGGCGCTCCGCTCCCTGAACTTCAGCCTGCCCGCGTGACCGGAATGATCAGCGGATTATTCAGGGCCGGGCAGGCCGCTAATGTAAAGGCCTGCCCGCCACCCCTCGCTTCCCTGGAGGTCCCCGCCTGATGGCCCAGCCGGTGGGTATCAAGGACGTTGCCCGCGCCGCCGGAGTCTCCGTCGGTACGGTCTCGAACGTCATCAACCGCCCGGACTCGGTCGCCACCGAGACCCGCGCCCGAGTGCTGTCCGCGATAGACCGCCTCGGCTACGTCCGCAGCGAGTCGGCCCGTCAGCTGCGTGCCGGACGCAGCCGCATCATGGGCCTGCTCGTTCTCGACATGGGCAACCCCTTCTTCGTGGACGTGGCGCGCGGTGCCGAGCGGGCCGCGCGTGACGCCGGGCTCGGGGTGATGGTCTGCAACAGCGCCCAGAGCGCGGGGGAGGAGGCCGACTACCTGTCGCTCTTCGCCGAGCAGCGGGTGCGGGGAGTACTGCTCACCCCGGCCGACGCGTCCGGCCGCAACATCGAGGCGTTCCGCCGTCACGGCATCCCGTTCGTCCTGGTCGACCGGGTCGCCGAGGGCACCACCGAGTGCTCGGTCTCCGTGGACGACGTCGCGGGCGGCGCCCTGGCCGTACGCCATCTCATCGACGCCGGCCACCGCTCCATCGCGTATGTCAGCGGACCGCCCGGCTTCAACCAGGTGCGCGACCGCCGCACGGGCGCCCTGAACGCGCTCGCCGAGGCCGGCCTCAGCCCCTCGGCCCTGCGCGAGCTGCCCACCGAGCGCCTCGACGTCGCCGCGGGCCGGGACGCGGGCGCGCGTCTCCTGGGTCTCTCCGACCGTCCGACCGCCGTCTTCTGTGCCAACGACCTGCTCGCCCTGGGCGTTCTGCAGGCCATGTACGCGGCCGGTGTCAGCGTCCCGGACGACCTCGCGATCGTCGGCTACGACGACATCGAGTTCGCCGCCGCCGCGGCCGTCCCGCTGACCTCCGTCCGCCAGCCCGCCGTGACCATGGGTGCCCTGGCCGCGGAACTCCTCCTGGAGGAGACCGAGACGGAGGCGGAGTCCGGGGCGAGACGCCACTCGCACCGCAGGGTCGTGCTCCAGCCGGAGCTGGTGGTCCGGCGCTCCAGCCTGTCGGCCCGCTGATCCGGGATTCAGTAAGGAATTCCGCACGTCGTCATGATCCCGGGGCTCGGCAGCGCCCCGGACATGTGCTCAACTGGGGCGGCCCGCAATCCAACCGTCCCGGGAGCCCCGTTGACCGTCAGCTACCGTCAGCCCGGAGTCGTCCTCACCGACCGCCGCTTCACGGTGCCTCTGGACCATGACGACCCCGGGGGCGAGACCATCGAGCTGTACGCCCGCGAGGTCGTCGCCGGCGACAGGGCGGACCGGGACGACCTGCCGTGGCTGCTCTATCTCCAGGGCGGTCCGGGCTTCGGGGCGAATCGTTTCGTCGGCCAGGGGGCCTGGCTCGGCCGTGCCCTGGAGGAGTTCCGTGTCCTTCTTCTCGACCAGCGCGGCACCGGCGCCTCCACCCCCGCCAACCGTCAGACGCTCCCGTTGCGCGGCGGGCCCGCCGAACAGGCCGCCCATCTCACCCGCTTCCGCGCGGACTCGATCGTCCGGGACTGCGAGGCGATACGTCCCTCGGTCACCGGCGGCGCCCCCTGGACGGTCCTCGGGCAGAGCTTCGGCGGCTTCTGCGCGGTGAACTATCTGTCCACGGCCCCCGAGGGCCTGGCCGCCGCCCTGATCACCGGTGGCCTCCCCTCTCTCGACGGGCACGCGGACGACGTCTACCGGGCCGCCTATCCCCGTATCGAACGCAAGGTCACCGCGCACTACGCGCGTTACCCCCAGGACGTCGAACGGGCCCGGCGGATCGCCGAGTACGTGAGCGGACACGAGCCGGTCCTGCCGAACGGCTACCGTCTGACCGCCGAGGCCTTCCAGTCCCTCGGCATCATCCTCGGCGGCGGCGAGGGCAGCCACCGGCTGCACTATCTCCTGGAGGACGCCTTCGTCCCCGCCCCCGGGGGCACAACCCTGTCCGACGCCTTCCTGGAGGAGGCCCAGGGCCTCCTGTCGTACGCCGCCCACCCGCTGTACGCCCTCGTCCACGAGGCCGTCTACGGTCAGGACACCCGCCCCACCGACTGGTCCGCCGAGCGGGTGCGCGCCGAGTTCCCGCAGTTCGACGCGGGCAAGTCCCTCGCGGGCGACGGCCCGTTGCTGTTCACCGGCGAGTCGGTCCACCCCTGGATGTTCGACGTCGACCCGGCCCTGCTTCCGCTGCGCGAAACGGCCGAACTCCTCGCCGCCCACACGGGCTGGCCGCCCCTGTACGACCGCGCCCGCCTCGCCGTCAACGAGGTCCCGGTCGCCGCGGCCGTCTACCACGACGACATGTACGTCGACACGGGCCACGCGCTGGAGACCGCGCGGGCGATCCGCGGGCTGCGGACCTGGGTGACGGACGAGTTCGAGCACGACGGAGTGCGGGCGGGCGGACCCCGGGTGCTCGACCGGCTGCTGGCCCTGACCCGCGACGAGGTGTGACGGCAACCGCCGGCTCAGGCGGCGACGGCCAGTGTGCCGCCGCCGCGCTGCGGGCCCACGGCCCGTCCGTCCGGCAGGAGTTCGCCCGTGTCGTCGAAGACGATCGTTCCGTTGCAGAGCAGATTCCAGCCCTGCTCGGGATGGGCCACGACGATGACTGCGGCGTCGTGGTCCGGGCTGTCGACGGCCGGGCACGGAGGCTGATGGGTGCACATGGTCTCTCCCGCGTCTCAAGGGTCTGACTCTGTATTAGCGGAGGTTCTTTTCCTCCGTATGTGGAGACCCCGACACGCCGGAAAATTCAGCTGTGAGGTGCCGGTTCACACAGCCGCCAACTCCGCGCCCGGGGACCGGCGTTCGAGGTGCAGCCGCAGCCCCTCCGGCATCACCGTCAGCCGTTCCGCCACCCGCAGCCGGTAGTTGGGGTCGGGCTTCAGGTCGTAGCGGCGCAGCAGCAGGCCGAGGACGAGGGTGGCCTCGTGCAGGGCGAACTGGCGCCCGATGCACGCCCGGGCCCCGGTGCCCCAGGGCTTGAACGCGTGGGCGGGGCGGGCGCGCACGGCCGCCGCGTCGAAACGGTCCGGGTCGAAACGGCCGGCGTCGGCGCCCCAGACGGCCGGGTCGCGGTGCAGCAGCGGAGCGAGAACGAGCGTCCAGGCGCCCTCGCGCATAGGATGCTCGCCGCCGAGCACCGTGTCGTGGCGGGCCTCGCGGGCGAAGCCGGGCGCCGTCGGCCACAGCCGCAGCGCCTCGTCGAGCACCCGGCGCACGTACCGCAGCCTGGCGACCTGGTCGTAGCCGGGGACGGCCGCCCCGCCCCAGACGCGGTCCACCTCGGCGCGGGCGCGGGCGGCGATCTCCGGGTGCCGGGAGAGATAGTGCAGGGCGAAGGAGAGCGCGCCGGACGTCGTCTCGTGGCCCGCGATGAGGAAGGTGAGGACCTGTCGCCGCACGTTCTCCGGCGCGAGGCGTTCGCCGGTCTCCGGGTGGGCGGTGTCGAGCATGCGGTCGAGCAGATCGCCGTTGCCGCCGCCCTTGCCGCCGGATGCCCGGCGGGCCCGTACGAGCTCGTCGACCGTCCGGTTCAGGTACGCCATGGACGTCTCGTTGCGCCGCGTGGCCCGGCGCAGCAGCAGCGGGGCGAGCGGCGCGGGGACGACGTTCAGATACTGCGCGTGGTTCAGGGCGCCCACCATCGCCGTCACGAAGGGGTGCGGACGGTCCCGTTCGAAGGAGCCGAAGTCGTGTCCGAAGCCGGTGCGCGCGATCGTCTCCAGGGTCAGCTTCGTCATGTCGCCGGGTACGTCCACCGCCCGGCCCGCTGTCAGTTCCCGGTCCCAGTGGTCCGTGAGCCGCTCGGCCACGGCCAGCATCATCGGGTGGTAACCGGCCATCGCCTCGCGGCTGAATCCGGGGGCGAGGACGTCGTGCGCCAGCTGCCAGCTGGGTTCGTGGTTGTACGCCGTGAACAGTCCGTCCCCCGCGATCGGGCGCAGGTTGGCCACCCCGAGGCCCACGTGCTTGGCGAAGCGTGTCTCGTCCGCCAGATCGGCGGTGAGTTCCGCGCCCCACACGAACACGATCTCCTTGCCGAACGCCTTGCGCCGGAAGATCGGCCCCAGGCGCAGCCCGAGGCGCATCGAGTCCTGGAGGGGAGTGCGCGGACTCGCGCCGACGAGGTCGCCCAGCCACGGCAGCCTGCGCGACGGGCACGGAACGCGGCGCAGCTCCGGCCAGTCCAGCTCGGCACTGCGGAATCCCCTGGACGGAGCGGCCCCGGTCGCCGTCTCGGTCATGACGCCATCTCCCTTGGTCCAGTGGCGTGTTGAGCCTGTTGTACGTGGGTTCAATAACGGGGTCAGTCTGATCCCGCTGTTGAACCGACGTCAAGTAAAGTGCGGGCATGGCCGCGAAAGAGGGTGTGCGCACGCGTCGCCGGCTCAGCACCGTGGAGCGCCGTGAGCAGCTTCTGGCGGTCGGGGCGCGGCTGTTCTCGGAGAGCCCGTACGACGACGTGTGGATCGAGCAGGTCGCCGAGATCGCCGGTGTCTCGCGCGGGCTGCTCTACCACTACTTCCCGGCCAAACGGGACTTCTTCGCGGCGGTCGTGGAGCGCGAGAGCGAGCGCATGCTGCGGATGACGGCCGCTGTGCCGGGCGTTCCCGTACGCGAGCAACTGGATACGAACCTCGACGCCTTTCTGGCGTACGTCGAGGAGCACGCGCACGGCTATCGCGCCTTCCATCGTGCCGACGCCTCCGGAGACCAGGCCGTACGGAAGGTCTATCAGCGGGCGCTGGCCGCGCAGGAGCGGCAGATCCTCGCAGCCCTCGCGGCCGACCCGGAGTTCGGGCGGCTGCCGGCGGAGCGGCCCGACCTGCGGCTCGCCGTCCGGGGCTGGCTGGCCTTCACGACCGCCGTGTGCCTGGAGTGGCTGCGCGGCACGGACCTTTCCCGGGAGCAGGTACGGGATCTCTGCGCGCGGGCGCTGCTCGGAACACTCGCCGTCTGAGGGGGGTCGGCCTCCGGCGCGACTGCTGGGAATCGCACAGGATCGCTGGAGATGGTTGGCGTACACGCGGATCTTCGATAGGTTAGGCAAGGCTTACCTAAGGAGGTTTGGGATGGGTGACAGTCCGACCTGGACGGCCGCGCCCGCCGCGGCGGAACGGGCGCGTTCCGTGCTCGCGGCCGCATGGTCCTGCGCGGTGACCGCGGACGGCGGGCGCGAGGAGTTCGTCGGCGCGCACACCGTCGGCGAGGACGGCCGGGTGATCCTGGACGTGCCGGAGGACAGTACGCTGCTCGCCGCCGCCGTCTGCGCCCCGCGCGGCGAGCCGTCGGCCGTGCTGGAGTTCGCCGACGTCTCGCCCGTCCCCGTACGCAACCGGATCCGCGCCCGGCTGTGGATGGCCGGCTGGTTCTCCGTCGAGGGCGAGCGGCTCGCGTTCCGTCCGACGCGGGTGGTCCTGCGCCAGACGTCCGGTGCCACCGTGGTCGACCTCGACGAGTTCGCCGCCGCCGCACCCGACCCGCTGGCCACGGCCGAGGCCGGGCTGCTGACCCACCTCGCCGACTGCCACGGCGACGCAGTCGAGCGCCTCACCCGCCTGGTCGAGCCGGACAGTCTGCACGGCGCCGTCAAGGTCCAGCCGCTCGCCGTCGACCGGCACGGACTCACCCTGCGCATCGAGCGTGCCCGCGCCCACGGCGACGTACGTCTGTCGTTCCACCAGCCCGCCGACACCGTCGCGCAGCTCACCGAGCGCATGCACGTCCTGCTCACCCAGGCCAGCGCGGCCTCCTGCCCCCGCGCGCTACAGCGGCAGCGCACAGACGACGACGGGTGACGCGAACGGCTCGCCCGTGAGCCGCAGTTCACCGCTCGCCCGGTCGACGCGGAAGACGCTGACCGTGCTCGACCGCTGGTTCGCCGCGAACAGCAGGGTCCCGCACGGCGCGAGAGTGATGTGGCGGGGGAAGTCGCCCCCGACCGGCACCGTGTCGAGGAGCCGGAGACGTGCGCCGTCCGCCTCCACGGCGTACCGCGTCAGGCTGTTGTGGCCGCGGTTCGCCAGGTACGCGAACCGCCCGTCCCCGGTCACCACGAGCTGGGCCGGGTAACTCGTGCCCGTACCCGTCCCTGTGGACTGCGCCTCCCCGATGGCCAGGCGCCCGGTGGCGGGGGAGTAGGCGCACACCGCGACCGTGTTGTCGACCTCGTTGGCGAGATACGCGTACCGGCCGCCGGGGTGGAAGGTGAGATGGCGCGGACCCGCGCCCGGCCGGGTCTGGGCGCGCGAGACCTCCGTGAGCGTGCCGCGCGAGACGTCCAGGCGGTAGGTGTGGACCGTGTCCGTGCCCAGGTCGACCGCGAGGACATGACCGCCGTCGGGGCTGGTGACGAACTGGTGCGCGTGCGGGCCCTGTTGACCCGGACCGCGCGCCGGACTCGAGTGTGTGACCAGATCGGTGCGCTCGCCCGGCGCGCCCGAGGCGTCGATGGGGTGCACCGCCACGCTGCCGGAGCCGTAGTTGGCGCTGAGCAGCCACCGTCCGCCCGGATGCACGGACAGATGACACGGCCCCGCGCCGCCGGTGCTCCGAGTGCCCAGCAACTGGTGCCGCCCGCCCTCGTCACCGAGCCGGATCGCGGTCACGCCGCCGTCCTGGCGCTCGTTAGCCGCGTACAGGGTGCGGCCGTCCGGGTGCGCCGCCAGGTAGGACGGGTCGCCCACGCCCGTGAGGGTGCCGGTGCCGGTGACGCGGCCCGAGACCGGGTCGTAGGTGGCCAGACCGATGCCGGTGCCGCCGTCCTCGACGGAGGTGTAGGTGCCGAGGAAGAGGGGCCGGGGAGCGGCTGGTCGAGGGGCTGCCGGTTCGGGCGACTCCGGTTCGGGTGATTCCGGTGCGGCGCCAGGCTCTGCCGGGACCGCCGCCATCGCCTTAGCCGGGACGGACGCCGTCGCGGCGGTGCCCGTCGCCGGACCCACGAACCGGTGCCTGCTCCAGCCGGTGCGCGCGCCCCGCGCCGGTTCCGTGCCACCGCTCATGTCTGCACTCCGGGTCTCGGTCGCCTCAGCCGTCATCGGTCGTCACGGCAACTCTGGCGTGGACCGCCCGTCATTTGCAAGAGAAGCAATGCGCGTTGCGCATGCTGCAGTAGAAGGGTTACCAGTCGCCGTCCTCAACCGGCTTCCCCGTCAGCGGCTTCACCTGGCCGGGCGACGGCGCCTGCCAGGGCTCGTGGTCGTCGCCGAGCCAGTCGCCGACCGGCTGCACTGCCGTCAGGGGGTCCGTGGGAGCGAGGTCCTCGGCGTCCTGGTCGAAGTAGTCGAACCAGGGCAGGCCGGCCCGCGTGTAGGCCGCGCGGTCCACGGGCGACGGAGGCGGCGCCTCGCCGGTGATACGGCGCCACTCGGGCGGCGTCACCAGATGCACGAACACGCGTCCGGCGGGGCGCTCGGCCCATGCGGTGAGCGGCCGGTCGTCCCGGTAGACCTCCTGGCGCATGGCCCCGCCGACACCCAGACCCATCGCCGCCCCCGACCGCTGCGGCCCCGCCGCGCCGGCGGGCGCCGACGGGCCGGGCATCGCCATGGGCGCCATGGGTACGGCGCCGCCGTAACCCCCGACCTGAGCGCTCGCCGCCCGCGCCCGCTCCGCCCGCCGGTGCTCCTCCTCCCGCCACTTCGCCAGTTCGGCGTCGGTCAGCGGGAACGACTGGAGCTGTACGCCGCCCCACACCTCCTCGCCGGTGACCTGGCCCTCGACGGTCGCGCCCAGCCCCAGCGGCACCGCCACGAACTGGCGGACCGTGCCCTTGCCGGAGTTGATACCGTCCAGCCAGGGCTGGCGCGGCAGCACCACGTAGTTCTGCGGCTTCCCCGACAGCCGGTCACTCCACGGCTCGCCGGACACCGCGCACACCTTGCCCACGCCCACCTGCAGCGCGGCGGGCTGGGTGGTGCCCCCGAAACTCAGCCACATCGCCTCGCGCAGATACACCGGCAGCAGCACCCCACCGCGCGCCCGCCAGGCCTCCGGCACCGTGTCGGGGTAGTCGGCGACCCGGCGGACCGGGAACTCGCCGAGCCCCGGCGGCAGCGGATGCGTGCCGGTCTCCGGCAGGCGCAAGGTCCGCACGAAGCGTACGGCCACACCGCCCGGCAGCCGCAGCGTGTTTCCGTCGATCCGTACGCCGGAGTCACCCATGCGCAGCCCCCTCGAACTCAGTCGTCCTGTTCATGTGACGTCGTCACATAGAACGACGTGACACCGCCCTGCGGTTCCTGCCGGGCACCCGCACGTACTTCCGCAACCGGGTCACCCAGGGCATCCGCTCCCGTTCCTCCCGGGTGCAGCGGTCCAGCTCCTCCAGAAGCCGCCGGGAGCGGTGCTCGGTGTCCAGCTCGTCGAGGATGCGGTTGACCTCGGTCAGGACGGCGCCGTGCAACTGCCACTCGCCCGCGTCGTGCTGGATCTCCGCGAGGAGCAGCTGGGCCAGCTTGTCGCGGGTGGCCGTCGCGGCCCGGAGCTCGGTGGCGAGCCGGTTCTCCGCCGACTCCGCGCTGACACTGACGTCGGTGGTGACGAGCACCGCGAAACTGACCACGGCGTCGCCGATCTCCGACAGCAGCTGCTCCAGCGCGGCGCCCGTCTCCGGGGCGAACAGCCGCTCCGGCTCCCGTTCCTTGGCCAGGTCGGTGAGGCTGCGGGCGAGGACGCGCAGGACGACCGTGCAGATCTCCAGCGTGTCCAGGCCGGTGCGCAGCACCACCCGGTGCAGCAGGCCCTCGCGGACACGCGGGTTGAGACGCAGACTGTCCTCGGCCTGTTTCAGGGCCGCGTCCACCTCGACGATGTCATGGTCGAGCCGACGAGCCTCGTGCAGCCGGGCGGTCGCGTGGTCCACGGGGGTGCGGCCGGCGGCCTCCTCACCCATGCGCAGCATCAACTGCCGTACCCGGCGCGCCAGATCCTCGATGGACTCACCGGCCGCGTCCACCCAGACCGGGGGAGCGAGCAGCAGGTTGAAGGTGAGCCCGACGACCGCGCCGATCACGGTCTCCAGCACTCGCGCCCAGGCCGTGTCCCCGACCCGGGTGACGCCGAGCACCAGCATCGCACTGATCGCCACCTCGGGCACGAACTCGCTGACCCGCACCAGATGCCCGACCACCAGCGAGGCCAGGATGATCAGCCCCAGGCTCCACCAGGTCAGGCCCACCAGCACACTGAAGCCGATCGCGATGACGACCCCGGCGACCACGGAGTTCACCCGGCGGATACCGGTGGTGATCGTGGCGTAGAGGGTGACCTGGACGACCAGGAGCGCGGTCAGCGGAGCGGTGAGCGGCGCGGCCTCGGGACTGACCCGGAGCGCGACGACGTACGCGATCGTCGCGGCCGCCGCCGACCGCAGCGTCTGGACGACGACGGGATCACGGTGCTTTCCCACCAACCGGACGACGGACGTCGTCCACTCACCAGGTACCACTCGCATGCGCGCACACCTCCTTTCCACAAGCCCACAAGCGGACCGAGCGTACTCACCGAAATCCGGCAGCGTGTGCTGAGGGGAAGAGGTATTCCTCACGTGATCAGGCATGTTTCCCCTGTTGACCCATTCGCTGTTGATCTCCGGAGCCGCCGGGTGATCTCCTGGTCCGTATGGCTGACGACCCCGATTCCCCGCACACGAAGGCTCGCCGCCATGTCGCCGCCCTCTCGGCCGGCCCGCCCGTTCCCCCGGACCTGCGGGTGACCCTGAACTTCCACCCCGACCGGACGGCCCGCGAACTGCCCCTGTTGCGGGCGCTCGCGCAGGACGGTGTCTACCGCTCGCAGTTCGTCACCGGTACCAGCAACGGCGGGCTCACCGCCCGTCCCGGGGGCGACCGCCGGCGCTGGGAGAGCCGGATGTTCGCGGGAGCGTACGACAGCGCGGCCGCCCACCACCGTCCGGTGTACGGCGCCTTGAACTTCCGCCGTCAAGTCGTCGGCGCCGCACCGCGGTTCGGCTCCTCGCACTTCCGGCTGACCGGCGCCGCCCTCGTGCGGGCCACCTTCTGCTACCCGGACAGCGCGGCGGAACCCGCCCACTTCGGGGTCGCCTCCGGTATGTCCCTCGTCGCCCTCGCCGAGGCGGACGAGCAGGACGCGCTCGACGACTACATCGAGGCCCAGGTGCACGGCCCCGTCGCGCTCGCCCAGGACGTCGAGGCACTGGTTCTCGACGCGAGCTATCGCGGCACCCCGGTGGAGGAAGCGGCCCGCGCCCTGCCCGTTCCGCTCGAATGGCACCCCGGATACCGGCTCTCCGTACGGGAGTTGCGCCGCCACGGCGACTACCGTGGACCCGAGTACGTCGAACTCGGCGCCCGGCTCGCAGAGGACGGCCACCTCGACCCACGGATCATCGGCGACGCGGCCCGCACCGGCCGCCACGAACTCCAGGACCTGAAGATGGTGTGGCACTGCCTCGCCCGGTTCGGCGCCCCCGTGGGCGCGGGGACCGCCTGCTGAACCGGTCCGTCCGGTGGCGGGCGGGCCGTGCTCGCGGCGCGTTCCGTACCCTGTTCCGGGGCCGTACGCAGGGCGCGGACGCGGCTGGCTGAGGCAGGGGAGGCGCGGACGGTGACCGATTCGTGGGAACGGGCCAGACAGGTCCTCGCATCGGCCGGGTTGCCCCCGGAGCATCTCGCGGACTGCCGTCCGCTCACCGGCGGAACGTACAACGCCGTCGAGGAACTCCGGCTGACCGACGACAGCCGGTACGTCCTGAAGCTCCCGCCACCGGAAACGGTCCCGGGGCTGCGCCACGAGTCCCGGCTGCTCGTATCCGAGGCGGAGTTCTACCGGGCCGCCGGCGCGGTCGGCCTACCGGCGCCGAGTGTCGTGGCCGTGGGGGAGGGGCACCTGCTGATGACCGCCTGCCCGGGCGATCCGTGGGACGACTCCCCGACGGATGCCGAGCGGGCGCACCTGAGGAGTGAGCTGGGCGGCCTGGTGGCCCGCCTGCACACGGTCACCGGACCGGCCTTCGGCTACCCCTCCGGTGCTCTCGGCCCCTCGCTCCCGACTGGCGTACGGCCTTCACTGCGATGCTCGACGCCGTGCTCGACGACGTCGTCCGCTATGACGCCTGGCTGCCGGTTCCGGTGGACGAGGTGGCCCGTACCGCCCGGGCCGCGTACGACGCCCTGGACGAGGTCACCGTTCCCCACCTGGTCCACTTCGATCTCTGGCAGGGGAACATCCTGGTCGACCGTTCGACGGGGACGCCCCGTATCGGCGGCCTCATCGACGGGGAGCGCATGTTCTGGGGCGATCCCGTGGCCGACTTCGTGTCGCTGGCCCTGCTGGGGGACATCAGGGGCGACGAGGCGTTTCTGAAGGGGTACCGGGAAGCGGGAGGGCGGATCGAGTTCGACGAGGGGGTCTGCCGGCGGCTTGCTCTGTACCGCGCGTACCTGTACCTGATCATGCTGACCGAGACGGTGCCGCGGGCTGTGGGGGAGGAGCGGGTGGGGTGGGCGCGGGACGTGGTCGGGCCTGCGCTGGTGGGTGCGCTGGAGGACTGTGCACCCGCGTACCACCCGCGCCGGTTCGTCGAGAGGTGAACCTCTCCGTGTGGGTGATCGCCGTTGGCGGGCCGGCGCGCGGTTGAAGTCAGGACCCGCCGTCGCTCTCCCCGGTGCCCGGCGGCGTCCTGCGCTCCCGCGCCCAGACCAGCAGGGCGTCCGCCGGCCAGGTCGTGACCACCCGCTCGGCCGGTACGCCGCACTCCTCCGCACGGGCGCAGCCATGGATCTGCCAGTCCAGCTGGCCGGGCGCGTGCGCGTCGGTGTCGATCGAGAACAGCACGCCCGCCGACACCGCCCGGCGCAGCAGCCGGCGCGGCGGGTCGAGACGCTCCGGACGGCTGTTGATCTCCACGGCGGTGCCCGTCTCGGCGCAGGCGGCGAACACCGCGTCCGCGTCGAACTCCGACTCCGGCCGCGCCCGGCCGCCGCCGCGCTTGCCCCGCCCCCCACCGCCGCCCCGGGGCTCCCGCCCGACGAGCAGCCGCCCGGTGCAGTGCCCGAGCACGTCCGAGTGCGGGTTGCGTACGGCGGCCACCATCCGGCGCGTCATCGAACGCGCGTCCATGCGCAGCTTGGAGTGCGCGGACACCACCACGACGTCCAGCAGCTCCAGAAGCTCCGGGTCCTGGTCCAGTGAGCCGTCGTCGAGGATGTCGCACTCGATGCCGGTGAGCAGCCGGAACGGCGCCCAGGCCGCGTTGAGTCCATCGAGCACCGCCAACTGCTCGCGCAACCGCTCGGCGGACAGACCGTTCGCCACGGTGAGGCGGGGTGAGTGATCGGTGAGCACGGCCCACTCGTGCCCGAGCCGCGCCGCGGTGCGGCCCATCTCCTCGATCGGGCTGCCGCCGTCCGACCAGTCGGAGTGCAGATGACAGTCCCCGCGCAGCAGCGCCCGCAGCCGCTCCCCGTCCCGGAGAGGCGGGGTCACCCCCTGCTCACGCTCCAGCTTCTCCAGGTACCCGGGCACCTGTCCGTCCAGCGCCTCGCGCACCACCTGCGCGGTCTTCGGGCCGATGCCCTTGAGGGACTCCAGCGTGCCGGCGGCGGCCCGCTGCCGTATCTCGCCCGGGGGCAGCGCCTCCAGCACCTCGATCGCGGTGCGGAACGCCCGTACGCGATACGCGGGGGCCAGGGAGCGCTCCAGCAGGAAGGCGATCCGGTCCAGCGCCTCGAAGGGATCCATCGCCATGGCCATCGTCACCTCCGCCTCCAGCGTCGCGCGGGCTCGGCGGGCCCGCAGCACGGAGAGGCGGAGGTGACTGTTCCGGATCTGTCCGCGACTGGTACATGATGGCCGGATTCGCTCTACGCTCTATGTATGACCGAAATGTCGAGCCCTTACATCTCCCGTCCGCGGATCATGGTGCTCGGGGTGCAGCCGAGCGTGCCGCCGTTCCGGATCGTGGAGATCGACGGTGAGGTGGTCGGTGCGGCTCGGTCGCTCGCCGATGTGCTGGCGGTCGCCGCCGCGGCCGGTATCCGGGTCCATGACCTCGACGATCCGGACGTGGTCCGCTGGGTCGGCGGCGACAAGTTCACCTGGACGAGGTGGCCGGCCTCGGCGGGCAGGCCCTAAGCCCGCCGCTTGGGTGCGTGCACCGCGCGGCTGAGCCGGCGGCCGAGGAGCAGGTATCCGATCAGCGCGCCCGAGGTGTTGAGGATGACGTCGTCGATGTCGAAGGCACGCCCGGTGATCAGCGCGCCCTGGGCCACCTCGACCATGAGCATGACGGTCGCGGTCAGGAACAGCACCCGCAGGACTCCCCGCGTCCGGGGCGCGACGACGGGCACCAGGATGCCGAAAGGCACTCCGAGCAGGAGGTTTCCGCCGATCTGCCGGATGGCGTCCCGCATTTCGGGCTGGTCGAGGTAGGCGCGCAGCGAGCGGCCCGGATGGAAGTTGGTGTGAGTCAGCGCCACGGACGCCGGTGACGGCTCCAGGGTCAGCCGGGCCAGGATCACGGCGAACGCCACCATGAACACGAAGGCGCACAGGACCGTCAGCACTCGGGCCAGGAACGCGAACGGGCGGCGCTTCGGTGGAGCCTCCTCAGGGGGCTTCGGGGAAGCCTTCGGTGCGGTCTTCGCCGAGGTCTTCGGGGTCCTGCGGAGTTTCCAGGAGGACCTGGGCGGGGACTTCGGCGGGGACTTCGGTGAGGTCTCGGGCGGCTTGCTCTCGGCCTTCGCGGGGCGCAAACGCAGCGCGGCGAGGGTGCGCGGAGCTGATCGGGCCATCAACGTCCTCCGGTCTTCAACTGATCCCCGTGAAACGGCAGTACCCCCGAACAGGCCGAGGATGCCCCTCCGGTCTGCCCGAATTCCGGGACCCGGCATCCGGGCAGACCGGTCCCTCTCAGGTGCCGTACGTCACGGTCACCTCCGTGAAGCCGAGGGAGCCGAGCAGGCCCTTGAGCATGCCGGTGGTGTTCTCCTCGGCGCGCGCGGTCAGACCGCTCTCCTTCGCCGCGTCACCGATGTGCCGGGCCGCCAGTTTCTGGACGGCCTGTTCGTCGTTCGGGTTGTCGGAGAAGAGGTCGGTGATCCGGTCGAGGAGGCCGCGCTGCTTCGAGACGGCATAGGAGCGGTCGGGGTTCAGCGCGGGCTTGCCGAGAGCCGCGTGCGGCAGCCGGAGCGTCGCGGAGGTGCGTTCCTCGTTGAGCGTCACGTCGTTCTTCGCGATCTTCCCGAGATCGACATAGGCGTCTACCGTGCCCGCACCCACATAGAGCACGCGGGTGCCCTTGATCGCGTCGGGCAGGTACTTGGTGTCCTTCTCCAGGTCCACGACGATCTGGAAGTTGCCGGACGCTGCCTCGTATCGGCTGATGTCCTGGATGGATTCGAGGAGCGCGGGGCCTGAGCGGTCCTTCGTCTCCTCGCCGAAGATGTCCCCCAGCCCCGGAAGCACCGCCAGCCGGAGCCCGGCCAGCAGCAGTGCGAACACCAACACCACGGCACTCAGCACCTTGGCCCAAACGGGCATGCGTCGCACGGCCTTGATGGACGTCGTCATTACGACGGACCCCTTTCTTCCTGCGTTCTGAAGCGCATGCCCGCCAAATGCCCTGCCAGACCGTTCTGTTGTCGGATCGGGACAATTGAGGGGGCCTGCCGGAGCGCACGGTCGTCCGACGCGCGCGACCACCACGCCCCTTCGCCGTGCGTCGGCCCGGGCAGCCGCAGCTCGGCCTCGCGCACCCGCCGGGCCGCCGGTTCACCGGTGAGGTGCCGGGTGTGGCGCCGCCGCCATGACCGGCCCGGCCCAGGAGAACGGCCGCCACCGAATTTCTCCGGAAGACGGCGGATCGGGAACGGCCAGTAGCATGGTCATCGGCCAGCCGGAATGATCATGCTAGGAGCAGATCGTGCGAGACATCGCCGTGTTCAGCGGTAGTGCCCACCCCGAACTGGCCGCCGAGGTCTGCGAGCACCTGGGCGTGCCCCTGCTGCCCGCCCAGGTCAGCCGGTTCGCCAACGACTGCCTGGAGGTCCAGCTCCAGGGAAACTGCCGGGAGCGGGACGTCTTCCTCGTCCAGCCCCTGGTCACGCCCGTCCAGGAACACCTCGTCGAGCTGCTGATGATGTGCGACGCGGCGCGCGGGGCGTCGGCCGGGCGGATCTCGGTCGTCATGCCGCACTACGCGTACGCCCGCTCCGACAAGAAGGACATGCCCCGTATCTCGCTCGGCGGGCGCCTGGTCGCGGACCTGCTGG
Source organism: Streptomyces sp. ADMS (assembly GCF_033441795.1). Classification (NCBI taxonomy): domain Bacteria; kingdom Bacillati; phylum Actinomycetota; class Actinomycetes; order Kitasatosporales; family Streptomycetaceae; genus Streptomyces; species Streptomyces sp. ADMS. The sequence goes on from NZ_JAVFVX010000009.1 coordinate 49,305, forward strand.
TCGCGGCCGGCGCGAGCCGTGTCCTCGCGATGACCCTGCACTCCCCGCAGGTCCACGGCTTCTTCTCGGTCCCGGTCGACCATCTGCACGCCCTGCGCGAACTCGCGGTGCACTTCCGCCAGTACGACCTGTCCCGGACGACGGTCGTGTCGCCCGACCTCGGCAACGCCAAGGAGGCCGCTCACTTCGCCCGGCTGATCGGCGCGGAGGTGGCCGCCGGGGCCAAGCAGCGGTTCGCGGACGACCGGGTGCGCATCAGCTCAGTGATCGGCAAGGTCGCCGGACGGGATGTCATCGTGCTGGACGACGAGATCGCCAAGGGCAGCACGGTTCTCGAACTCCTTGAGCGGCTGCGGGAGTTGGGGCCGCGTTCCGTCCGGGTCGCCTGCACCCACGGGCTGTTCGCGGCGGGCGCGCTCAAGCGGCTGAGCGAGCAGCCCGACGTGCTGGAGATCGTGTGCACCAACACCGTGCCGATCCCGGACGAGGAGCGCACCGAGAAACTGAAGGTGCTGTCCATCGCCCCGGCGCTCGCCGAGGCCATGCGCCGCATTCACAACGGCGAGTCCGTGAGTGCCCTGTTCGACGCACCCGGAACCGAATAGACGGATGCGCTCGGCCGGCGGTCATGACGTGCCGGACGTGGCCTCGGGCAGCCCCAGGGCCGCGTCCAGCGACGCGGCCGGCGGCAGCACCCCGGCCAGGCCGGTGACCTTGAGGACGCGCAGCGTCAGCGGGTGCGTGCAGACCAGGTGGATGCGGCCGTCGTGCGCGAGCACCCGGTGCCGGGCCCGGTACAGCAGGCGCAGCCCCGAGCAGTCGAAGAACTCGACACGTGTCAGGTCGATCACGATCCGGGCGTCGGGATGCCCGGTCGCCTCGTCCAGGTGCGGGATGATCTCGACGGCCGCGGCGATGTCGATCTCGCCGTGGAACTCGAGCACCGTGTGGCCGCGGTCCTGGCGCACACGCAGATGCCGGGTGGGCGGTGGAGGATCCTGCTGCACTACGACATCGCCTCCAACCGGCTGCTGTGGGTGGCGGGGCTCGCGGATGGGCACAACTGAGTTCCCCGCCCTGCAAGTTACCCTCGTTGGAGTGAATTTGAGCATGTTCGATTGACATATGTCTTCGAAATCAGTGCGTGGCTCGTGCGCGGATTCCCGCGATTCGCGTGTGGGACTACGACAGCGCTTGCCAGGCCTTGGACAGCGCCTGACGGAACTGGTCCGCCTGATGTGACGTGAGCTCGCGGATCATCCGCTCCTCCAGGTCCCGCACCGGCTCGGTGAAGCGGTCCAGCAGCTCGCGGCCGGCGCCGGTGAGCAGGATCAGCAGCTCCCTGCGATTGCGCGGATTGCGTTCCCGGCGTACGAGCCCGCGGTTCTCCAGGGACCGGACGAGATCGGCGATGGACTGCGCGGTGACGAACGAGTCGCGGGCCAGCTGGGCCGCAGAGAGGCCGTCGTGTCGCTCCAGGACGGTGAGCGAGGTGTACTGGAGTGCGGTGATTCCAGCCGGTCTGACCAGCTCGTCCAGATGGGAGCGGACAGCGAGCTCCACCTGCTTGACCATGTAGAGCAGTGAGGGGGGTGCCTTGGTGCTGACCATGGATTCAGATTAGAGCATTGACAGGAAACCTGTCTGTAATCAGACTGCGGACCAACAGGAATCCTGTTGATTGAAATCTTGGCGATGAGGCTGAGGAGTGGCGATGACCACCTTCGAGATCGAACCCGGGCGACTGTTCGTCGGAGGACAGTGGCGTGAGGCGGCGGACGGAGCACGTACCGAGGTGGTCGACCCGTCCCGGGGCACGGTCGTCACGACCGTCGCGGAGGCGTCGGCGGCCGACGTGGACGCGGCCGTACGCGCCGCGCGGGAGGCATTCGAGAACGGCCCGTGGGCCACGACGACCGGACGCGAGCGCGGCCGGATCCTGAACCGGGTCGCCCAGCTGATCCGGGAGAACGCGGATGAGATCGCGCAGCTGGAGAGTCTCGACGTGGGCAAGCCGATCAGCCTGTGCCACGCGGTCGACGTGACGAACGCGGCCAACGACTACGAGTACTTCGCCGCCCTCGCCTACTCCCTGGACGGCGCGACCCGCGAGACGGGGCACAACGCCCTCGCCTACACCAGGCGCGAGGCCGTCGGTGTCGTCGCCGCGATCACGCCCTTCAACTTCCCGCTGATCCTGGCCGGCTCGAAGCTGGGCCCGGCGCTGGCCGCAGGCAACACGGTGGTGCACAAGCCCGCCGACGAGACCCCGCTCAGCGCCCTCTACATGGCCAGACTGCTCCAGGAGGCGGGTGTCCCGGACGGCGTCGTCAACGTCGTCACCGGCACCGGCCCGGTGGCGGGCGAGGCACTGCTGCGGCACGGTGGCGTCGACAAGATCGCCTTCACCGGCTCCACCGCCATCGGCCGCCATGTGGCGAGCGCCGCGGGCGAGGCGCTCAAGCCGGTCACCATGGAGCTGGGCGGCAACGCGGCACACATCGTCTTCGAGGACGCCGACGTCGAGAAGGCGGTCGGCGCGGTCATCAAGGGCTTTGTCTTCAACACCGGTCAGTTCTGCATGGGCGGCCCGCGCCTGCTGGTCGCGCGCCCGGTGTACGAGACCCTGATCGGCATTCTCGCCGACGCGGTGCCCGGGGTGCCGGTCGGCGACCCGCGGCAGCCCGAGACCGTGGTCGGGCCGATGGCGGGGGAGAAGCACCTGCGCAAGGTCGAGGAGTATGTGGCGCTGGCCCGCAAGGAGGGCGCGCGGATCGTCTGCGGCGGTGAGCGGCTCGACCTGGACGGCGGCTACTACTACAAGCCGACGGTGATCGCGGACCTGGCGAACGACTCCCGGGTCGTCCAGGAGGAAATCTTCGGCCCGGTCCTCACCGTGCAGCCCTTCGACTCCGAGGACGAGGCGGTCCAGCTCGCCAACTCCACGCCGTACGGCCTGGCTTCGGGCGTCCAGACCACCAACCTGGCCCGCGCCCACCGGGTCGCGAACCGGCTCCAGGCCGGCATCGTCTGGATCAACGACTGGGCGATGCTCGATCCCGCGATCCCCTTCGGCGGCGTCAAGGACTCCGGCTTCGGCCGCGAGTACGGCCCCGAAGCGCTCGCCTCGTACACGAAGGTCAAGTCCGTGGTCGTCTCGCTGGACTGAGTGCGCTCACCAACTTGCAGAGTCGCCAACTCGTTCAGTCCGTAAGGGAGTTCACGATGTCCATCACCACCCGCGCCGCGGTCGTCGAGTCCGGCGGTGCACCCTTCACCCTGTCCGACGTCGAACTGGCCGAGCCCGCGCCCACCGAGGCGCTCGTACGACTGGTCGCGACAGGTCTGTGTCACACGGACCTCGGTGTGGCGAGCGGCGCACTGCCCTTCCCTCTCCCCGGAGTTCTGGGGCACGAGGGTGCGGGCATCGTCGAGGCGGTCGGCTCAGCCGTCACCGGTATCGAGCCCGGCGACCATGTCGTCCTGTCCTTCACCTCCTGCGGCGGCTGCCGCAACTGCCGTGACGGACACCCCGCGTACTGCGTGGCCTGGCTGCCGCTGAACCTCCTCGGAGGCCGCCGGGCCGACGGCACCGCCACGATCAGCCGTGACGGCACGGAGCTGGGCGGCCACTTCTTCGGCCAGTCCTCGTTCGCCGAGCGCGCGTTGGTCGACCAGCGGAGCCTGGTCAAGGTCGACCCGGACGTGCCGCTGGAGTCGATCGCCCCGCTGGGCTGCGGCGTCCAGACGGGCGTCGGCGCCGTCTGGAACGTACTCAAGCCGGGCATGGGCAGCACAGTGCTGGTCCTCGGTGCCGGAGCGGTGGGCCTCTCCGCGGTCATGGCCGCCGCTCTTACCCCGGCGACCAGGATCATCGCCGTGGACCGGGTCGGTGAACGCCTCAGCCTGGCCAAGGAGTTGGGCGCCACCCACACGATCAACGCGGGCGAGGCCGATCTCGGTGAGGCCGTTGCGAAGATCACCGACGGACAGGGTGCCGATGGCGTCGTCGAGACCACGGGCAACGTCGCCGTCCTGCGCCAGGGCGTCGACGCGCTCGCCCAGCGGGGCACGCTCGTCGTGGTCGGCGCCCCGCCCTTCGGCACCGAAGTCGCCCTGGACGTCAACGGGATGCTCCCCGGCAAGCGCGTCGTGGGCCTCACCCTTGGCGACGCCGAGACGCAGACGTTCATCCCGGCCCTGGTGGACCTGGTGAAAACCGGCCGGCTCCCGCTGGACCGCCTGATCAGTACCTACCCGTTCGCGGACATCGACCAGGCGGTACGTGACATGGGCGCGGGCAAGACGATCAAGCCGGTACTGACCTTCGGCTGACCGCAGTTCGTGTCTTCCGGCGGGGCCGTCGAGCGCGTCTTGCCCGACGGCCCCTGTCCACCGAGTGGCCGGGCCGCTGAGCTGCCGGGCTGCCGGGCCGCCGAGTGGCCGGGCCGCCGGGGCATGAGTGCAGGGACCGTTGTCCCTTCGGGTGCATGCCCGCCCGGGGGGGTCCTGGGGCGAGCCCGGCCTGTGTCCGGAACACCCCGCTTCTTTCGGGGACCGCTGGGTCACCGGACCGCCCGTGGGGCCGGCGCCTGGTGTGTCCCCGGCGGCCGGTGAACCGCCGCCTCCGAGCCTTCAGTGCCGGGACGTCGTCCCGAGAGCCGCCGGCCCACCCGGGCGGCCCCGTACCCACCCCGTCCGGCCGGCGGCGCCACCCTCAGCGGCTCCGGTGCAGCGCCACCAGCAGCTGCCACACCTGGTGGGCGATGTCGTCCGACGTGGCCTCGATTCGCCCGTGGAGCCAGTCCGCCAGGACCCCGGCGAAGGTGGCGGCCACGGCCGACGCGACCAGGGGAGCGTCCGCCGCGCCCGCTAGTTCGCGCTCCGCGAGGCTCCGTGCGCGCAGGTCCCGGTGCAGAACCTGGCCCAGTGGACCCCCGCCGCCCGGGCTCAGCAGGGCCCGGTACAGCGCGGTGTGCGGGGTGAGGGCCGCGAAGAACTCCAGAAGCGCGGCCGGGGCGATCACCGGGTCGGGCCGGCCGCGCCAGGCGTGCAGGGCGTCCACGGCTTCCCGTACGACATCGGCACAGGCGTCGACGGCCAGCGCCTCCAGGTCGGGGTAGTGGACGTAGAAGGTGGCCCGCCCCACCTCCGCCCTGCGCACCAGCGTGGCGACGCTGACCTCCGCCAGCGGGTGCTCTGCGCACTCCGAGAGGAGGGCCTCGCGGAGCTTCGCCCGGGTGCGGGCGGCCCGCGGGTCCTCGGGCGCGCCGCGCGTCACCGCGCGACGAGGACGGCGGCCAGGGCGATGGCGCCGGGCAGCGCCTGGGCGAACAGGATGCGCCGGTTGGCGGTCGCCGCCCCGTAGACGCCTGCCACGATCACGCAGGAGAGGAAGAAGACCTGCACCCGGAACCCGGTCGGATCGGCGGCGATCAGCCCCCAGACCAGGCCCGCCGCGAGAAACCCGTTGTAGAGCCCCTGGTTGGCGGCCATCGCGGCGGTCGCGCGTGCCATCTCCGGGTCGAACCCGTGGAACCTGCGCCCCTGCTCGCGCTGCCACAGGAACATCTCCATCACCAGGATGTACGCGTGCAGTGCGGCCACCAGACCGACCAGCACATTCGCGACCGTCTCCATGCTCGGTTAACTCCTGTGTCAGGCCCCTGAGGGCTTCTTCTTGGACAGGTGTCCATCATGGACAGATGGCCAGCGTACATGGACGACTGTCCAGCAAGTCGACCGCGTTGTCAGAATGTGCCGATCGCCCGCAGCATGCCCGACCACGCGCCGCCCGCCCCCACGATCACCGTCCCCTTCCGCCCGGCCACATACCGGGACTCGTCGCCCCCATCACCGGCCTCTTCGCCGAGGACGCCGGCACCCGTGCCCCGAGCGCCCGGCGCCGAATGGCCGCGCGAGACCGCGTCGTTCACCATGCGACCGCCCGCCGCCTGGTGACGGCCATGCGCCGCAGCTCCTACCCGGACCGCACTCGACCTCTTCCCGACGGCGGCGGCCACCCGTCTCGCGCAGCTCACCGCGCCGGATGACGCACGGCCCGTGTGAATCCGGCGTGCGGGGTACCCGCAACGGAAAGGGCGGCGGCGAGACAGGCCGCCCCGGACCCCGTACGGAGGAAGCATGACCTTGGTCACAGCAGGTGTAGTGGTGCTGGACTGCGCCGAGCCCGAGAAGCTCGCCGCCTTCTACATGGAGTTGCTGGAGGCCGAGGAGACGGAGACGACCGTCAACCGCATCGAGATCAGGGGCGCCGGGGGAACCCGGATGGAGTTCCGCCTCGACTCGAACATGACTCCGCCGAGCTGGCCGCGCGCCGAGAACTCCTTCCAGGTCCACCTCGACTTCCGCGTGAGCGATCTCGACGAGGCGGAACGCAGGGTGGTCGGGCTCGGCGGACGCGCGCTGGAGACGAAGGACGCCGGTACACCGTACGAGGAGCGCGGGTACGCCGACCCGGCCGGCCACTCGTTCACCCTCCGCCGGGTCACGCCGACGGCACCCGAACAGCGTTGACGGCGGCACCGGACAGGAGGGAACCGGGCGGTGCGCCGCCCCGCGGACCGCAGGACGCGCGTGACCGTGCTGGTGGCGCTGGGCGCCAATCTGCTGATCGCCGCAGCCAAGGCCGTCGGCGGACTCTTCAGCGGGTCGCCCGCTCTCCTTTCCGAGGCGGCGCACTCCGTGGCCGACAGCCTCAACGAGGCCTTCCTGCCCGCCGCCCTGCGCCGCGGCCGCCGCCCCGCCGACCGACGGCACCCCTTCGGCCACGGCAAGGAACGGTTCTTCCGGTCGCTGCTCGCAGCGGTCGGCATCTTCGTCATGGGCGGCTGCTTCTCGTTCTTCCAGGGCGTGGAGGCGTTGAGGAGCGACACCAAGGAGTCCTTCGGCGGCTATGTGGCGGGCCTGGCCGTGCTCGGGGTCGCGCTGCCCGCGGAGGGAGGCTCTCTGCTGCGGGCAGCGCACCAGGCGAACACGGAGCGCGGAAAGAGTGCAGCGGGCGATGCGGGAGCTCTTCGGGACCCCGCCCCGCGTACGGTGACCGCCGAGGACGGCACCGCCGTGCTCGGTGGGACTTCAAACGCCCGGTCGCCCGTGCGGTCCCCGAGGCCGGCGAGATCTTCCTCGGCGTGACCGACGGGGACGCGAAGGAGGCAGCGGAAAGCCCCGCCGCGACGGGGGAGCGCGGCGGGGCCTGAGCCTCAGGTGCCCGGAGGCGGGAGGTTCATTCCTCCGGGCACCGCGATTTCTTCTGGCCCGGCGGCCTGGATCAGCTCCCGTCGGCCGTTTCGAGGACGAACACGGGTATCTCGCGGTCGGTCTTCTTCTGGTACTCGGCGTACTGGGGGAACGCGGCGACCGCCCGCTCCCACCACACGGACTTCTCCTCACCGGTCACCTCACGGGCGACCATGTCCTGGCGCACCGGCCCGTCCTGGAGGTCGACGTGCGGATCGGCGAGGACGTTGAAGTACCAGACCGGGTGCTTGGGGGCCCCGCCCAGCGAGGCGACCGCCGCGTACACGCCGTTGTGCTCCACCCGCATCAGCGGCGTCCTGCGGATCTTGCCGCTGCGGGCACCCCGGGTGGTGAGCAGGATGACCGGCATGCCTGTGTCGAGCAAGGTCGTTCCCTGGGTGCCGCCGGAGCTCTCGTACAACTCCACCTGCTCACGCACCCACTGTGTCGGACTGGGTTCGTACTCGCCCTCAAGAGGCATGGACTTCGTCCCATCGTCTGGTTGCCTGTGACTGTCGTGCACGAGGGTCAACACCGGGGCGGGGCGGATTCATCCGGGGCACGGTCGGCCCCGGGCCGACGGCTCGATGTCGGCCACGCCCACGCGCGCATCATGTCGGCGACACCACCATCCGCACCGCCAGTGCCATGATCACCGCACTGGACACCAACGCCGTCACCAGCCGCCCGCGTCGGCCCGTCAGTGCCCGGCCGAGCAGTGCGCCGCCGGAGGCGATCAGCACCTGCCAGCTGGCCGAGGCGACGAAGGCCGCGAGTACGAACACCCCTTGTTCATAAACTGATACGGCGTCCGAGGCCCGGCTGCCGAGCACCAGCGCGGCGAAGTAGATCACGGTGGTGGGGTTGAGCAGCGTGATGCCGACCAGCATGAGAAACGCCCGGAGGGGGCTCGGCGGCGTGGTGCCGGCGCGGATGGACAGCGCACCGTCGCGGTACTGCCGCAGGGCGCCGGCTCCGCCCCGGACCGCGAGGGCGGCCAGCACCAGGGCGGAGGCCCAGCGCAGCGGTACCAGCACCGGCTGGAGGGCGCCGGCCGGCGCGGTGCCGCCGAGCGCGGCCAGCAGGGCGTAGATCCCGTCGGCGGTGGCGACACCGAGCGCCGCGCAGACACCGGTCCTGAGGGACGTACGTGCGGTGAGGGAGACGAGATAGGTCGTGACGGCCCCTACGGGGATGGCGATGCCGTAGCCCGCCACAAGCCCCGCGACCAGCGCGGCCGTCATGACCGGGGAAGCACGTGCCTCCGGTGACGGCCGGGCTGCTGCTGGTCCCGCACCGGACGAGCGGCGTTGGCGGGCAGTGGCAGGAGGGCTTCGATCGTGGACATGGCGTGATCCTGCGGGCGGAGACCGCAGGCCGGCAACTCATTTTGGGTTTCCGGATGACCGAGACGACGGCACCGGCTCCGAAACGCTTTTTCTACGTCGTCGCCCCTCGTTCAGACGGGGCCCCCAGCCCTGTGACGGGCCGATGTCCCAGTTCTGTCTCAGCGGGTCCGGCGGATGTACCCGGCGCTGCCAGGTGTCGACACATCGACATCCCTGCGGACGATGCTCAGCCGGTCGCCGAAACGCGCACGGGCCTTGCGCAGCCCGGTGTCGGTGTACTCGATCACGACGACCCGGTCGTCGAACGCCTCCGCGTACTCCCCGCACTCGTCGTACTCGCCGCACTCCTCCGCGACCGCGAAGTCCAGTCCGGTCTTCTTCCTGAGCCCGGCCAGCTCCACGGTGTTCTTCTGGCCGATGGCCAGCCCGCGGGCGTGCGCGTGGCGGGAGAGCAGGGTGATGAAGCCGGTGGCGTCGTCGGCGGTGAGGAGGTCGTCGGAACGGGTGTAGCTGTCGTAGTTGTCGGGCTCGACCGCGTCGAAGCCCTTGTCGGCGCAGCCGTCGATCCACTCGTTCACCCGCGCCGCGATCCGCTTCCGCTTGGCCGCCGTACCGATGTCGAACAGTGCCTCGTCCCAGTCGCCGTCGACGACGACCTCGCCGTTCGTGTCCCGCAGCAGCAGATCGGCGGGCCACGACTTCTCCTCGCCGGGCTGCACCTGGAAGGCGTTGACGTAGCAGATGTTGTAGAGGCCGGGTGCTGGAGCCGCCGTACGGTCGCGGCTGACGATGCGCACGCCCGCCGGGGGACGGTAGGAGCCGCCGATCTGGTAGTCGAAACCGGCGTGCAGCGGCGGCAGTCCGACCTCGGCCGCAGCGGTGGGCGAGGGCGTCGGGCCGGGCTCGGCCCCGTTGTTCGCCCCCGGCGAGGTACCGCAGGCCGTCAGTCCCCACAGCGTCGCGCAGACGGTCGTCAGCACGGCCACCGCCGTATTCGGACCTCCGACGCGCAATACACCCTCGACGGGCATGTCCGCTCCATCGATCGCGGGTACGACCACTACCGGCTGTGCGTACCTCTGTGCACCGGGCACGCGGCTCGGCACGATCAGGATCAAAGCGCCCGCGACGCGCGCAGTCAAATGGGTGCCGGTGCGCGGGCGTTCGCGGCAGCCCCGGTCACGTGACAGAAGCCCGCGGCCGGGTTTCCCGACGATGCTCGGGGCGCGCCTCGCACGATCGTCCCGCCGAGTGGGGGAAGGCACGCCCGACCTGGATCCGACCGACAAGGAGATCGACGAACCGGGGCCAGCCGTACACCCCGCACCCGATCAGCACGCTCCTTCTCCCTCGTGCCGGGTGCCGCCGTCAGTGCGGTGCGGACATCGCCCCGAACTCCGTGCCGCACGGCCCCGCGCCCTCGCTCTCGCTCAGCCGGACCCGGTCACCGTTCATCGAGATCGTGCGGTAGAAGTGGCCGATGCGCTCGGCCGAACGGCCCACGTAGTGCCCGATGAACGAGCGGCGGAACCGGTCGGCGCTGCGGTTGGGCTGAGAGCCGTGCACCAGGCTGCCGTTGAAGAACAGAACGTCCCCCGGGTCCATGTCGACGGGCACCGTCGTCAGGCCCGGCGGTGGGGGTACGTACTCCCGCGCGAAGGACAGGCCGGCGTCCGCCTGCTCCGGACAGAACAGGTCCATGCGGTGCGTGCCCGGCACGACCTCCAGACCGCCGTTGTCCCGGTCGATCGCCTCGCAGGCGACCCACGCGGCCACACATGTGCCCGGTTCGACCCGCAGATAGAAGTTGTCCTGGTGCAGCGCCTGCCCCCGGGCACCCGGCGGTTTGAAGTAGAACATGCTCTGCGCGGCCAGCACCTCCTCGCCGAGCAGCACCTCAAGGACGGCGCGCAGCCGGGGGTCGAGCAGCCGGCTGAGCGACGGCTCGTGGAACTCGTGCGGCTGCATCACCCGCGGATACGCGTCCAACGGATCGGCCGGACGCCCGTCCTGCGCGGACGGGCGCGGCTCGAAGTGCCCCGGCACCGGACCGGCCGCGTGCAGCGCCGTGAACTCGGCGCGGAACGCCGCGATCTCGTCGTACCCGAACAGGCCCCGTACGACGGTGAATCCGTCCTCCTCGAACCGTAGGCGCTCCACCTCCGGCAGGATGGGGGCGTCGGCTGCCCCGATGCCTGTGACTGTCATCGTCCACTCCTACGGTCCACTGTCATCGGCCGCCAGAGTAGGGCCGCCGGACCCTGGGGAGGATGCCCGTGAACGCTGACGGATTGCCCGAGACCGCTGTCCCCGCCCCACCGCCCGGTCTGGTGACCGTCGGACGCTACGACGAGGGACCCGGTTACGCCGTCAACCGGCCTCAGGGCGCGGACAGTTGGCTGTTCACCTGGACGACGGGCGGCCACGGTCTGCTGACCCAGGGCGAGGCCGGGACGCCGGCCGGCGCCGGGGACCTGGTCGTCCTCGGGCCCGGGGTGCCCCACCGCTACCTGGTCCAGCCGGGCGCCCCGCACTGGCGGTTCTGGTGGGCGCACTGTCAGGCCCGCCCCTCCTGGACGGCCTGGCTGATGCCGTACGCCGTCGGCGACGGCATGTACGTCGTCGCCCCTGTCCCCGTCGCCCTGCACGACCGCATGGCGACGGCGTTCGCCCGAATGCTGTCCGACGCCCGCTGGCCCGCGAACGTCGCGCCGCCCGGTAGTGCTTCGCCGCCCGTGCTCAGTGGCCCGGTAGCCGTCGCACACGGCATCGCCGCACGAGAGCTTGCCCTCTGTTCCCTGGAGGAAATCGTTCTGCTCGCCTCGGCAGCCGCCAGCCCTCTGCCAGAACGGCCGGGAATCGACGCTCGGGTGAGCCGGGCGCAAGCTCTGATCGCCGCCGATCCCGCAGCCCCGCACACCGTCCGGTCGCTCGCCGAGGGGGTCGCGCTCTCACCCTCACGGTTCGCGCATCTGTACACCGAGCAGGTCGGACGCTCGCCGATGCGGGCGCTGCGCGAGGCCCGGCTGCGGCATGCGGCCCGGTTGCTGGAGGCCACCGACCTGCCGGTGGAACGCGTCGCCGTCGCCTCCGGCTTCGCCAGCCCCTTCCACTTCAACCGCATTTTCCGGGAGCGCCACGGGATGCCACCGGGTGCGTACCGGGCGCTGTGCAGGCGCGGTCCGGCGGAAATCGGGCCCGCTATTGGTTTCGCGGTGGCTCCGGGAGGGTGAGGTGAAGGAACCGGACAACTCGTGTGACGGCGCCGTGTGTTGCGGCGGTGGACAACGCGTCCTGAACATGAGCTGCGGAAACGTGCGGAAGGACCGTCCAGGGGTGCCGTGGGCGGGTGGTTTCGCGCCACCGGCGGGGGTTGGCCGCCAATGGTTGCGAAACAGCCCTGAGTGAAGTGAATACCGTTTGCAATGAGGATGTTGATACAGTGGCAATCCCTAAAGATGCATGCCATTGACATCTCGTCAACCGCTTTAGGTCACACCGGAATGCGGAAAACGGCGTGATCTCTTGTTCCGGCTCGATGGGCTGTGCAAAGGTGTGCACGTCGGCGTGCGGACTATCTTTTTCCCCCTGCACGTACGCGGCGTCCCCGTTGGCTCCCCGCTCCAAAAGAGCTGTCCGCTGCGGACGTTCGCGATGCCGATTCCCCGTTTGGTCGGATCCTGTCGTTTCGTCGGCAGGGTCACATACCCCTAGGTATGGACTGAAACCCGCGTTGTCCGTGGAGGAATGCAGACGTGAAAGACGCAGGCCTGTCGAATTCCCCAACCCCCGCTCCCGCGTATGAGGCCTCGGATGTCGAACTCAGTGCCGAGCTGAAGAAGTGGACGGGAACGACGCCCGCGCTCCATCCCGTAGGTGAACTGCTCGACCGGCACTGGGAAGCAGCGTTCGCCTACGCCCGTCTCTGCACCAGCGGCCCGCGCCCCGCCGGAATGCTCACCACCGCCGCGTTCACGCGCCTCTTCGGGGAATCCCTGCGGCAGAGCGGCCCCACCTCCGCGTGGCGGCCCCACCTCCTGGTCACCGTGCGCCGTCTGGCAGCCGAGTGGGAGGGCGACCACCGCCACGAAATGCTCCACCCCGAGCTGCGCACCACGCCCGGCGGCGGCAACCGCGTCGCCGCGCGGCTGCTGCCCGCGCCCGACCGGCGGCTGCTCTCCAGGGCGTTCCAGAACCTCCCTCAGTCCGCGCGCTGCCTGCTGTGGCACGCGGAGGTCGAGGCCGAACCGCTGGAGATACCCGCCGGCCTGCTGGGGCTGAGCGTGACGGACGCCGCCGTGGAACTCGGCCGGGCCCGCGGACGCCTGCGCGAGGAGGTCCTGCACGTCCACCGCGAGGTCGTGCCCGAGGAGGAGTGCCGCCGCTACATCCGGCTGATCGACGTCACCTGCCGGCGCCGCAGTTTCGACATCGACCCCGACCTCGCCAAGCACCTCGCCGACTGCAAGACCTGCCGGCACGCCGCCGACCAGCTGAACCAGTTCAACGGCGATCTCGCCCTCGCGCTGGCCGAAGGCGTGCTCGGCTGGGGCGCGCGCGCCTATCTGGAGTCCCGCCCGGGACGCGCCGCCGAGAGCGCCATAGTGGAGGTCGAGCAGGCCCCGATCATCGAGATCGCCACGGCCGAGAGCCTGCTCCCGGTCCCGCGTGTCCTGGCCCAGGCCCCGCCCATGCCCACGACCGCCCCCGTCTCCACCGAGCTGGCCGTCCGCCCCGGATCGCACCGCTCCGCGCACAAGGCGGCCCGGCGCGCGGTCCGCCGCCGCAACCGCGCCCTGGCTGTCGCGACGGTGAGCGCGCTGGTCGTCGTCCCGCTGGTCCTGTGGTCCGTCCTGGGTTCGGGTGACGAGGAAGGCCCGACCGCCGAGACCAGCCCTTCGGACACCGCGACCAACGGCTCCGGCACCTCCGGCAACGACCCCTCCTGGATCGGCGAGGGGGAGACCACGAAGGGTGCTCTGCGGGGCCGGCTGCACAACGTCGAGTCCGGACTGTGCATCGGAATCACCGGGGGCAAGTCCGTCGAGGGCGCGGAGACCGAGCTGACCACCTGCTCGTCGGCGCCCGGGCAGCAGTGGTCGTACGAGACCGACGGCCTGCTGCGCAGTCTGGCCGCCCCCGACCTCTGTCTCGACTCCCACCTCGGCTACTCGGTCCAGCTCGCCCCGTGCACGGGTGCGTCCCAGCCCGGCACCAAGAACGTGCGCTACGACTTCACTCTCCAGGGCACCCTCGTCCCGCGCTGGGACCAGGACCTGGCGCTGACACCCGCCGACGCCGAGGGCAGGACGCCGCTGGTTCTGAAGTCGCGGGAGGAGTCCGCCGACCAGCACTGGGTCTTCGACTCGTCGGACCCCTCGCTCCAGATGGAGGCCGTCAACTGGGACGCGACCGCCGAGTCGAGAGCCCCGGTCGTCAAGAAGAGCGCGGAGCCGACACCGACGCCGACCCCGACGCCGACCCCCACACCGGCCGAGCCGTCCCCGACACCGTCGACGGCCGAGCCGACCCCCTCGGCCTCGAACCCGACGAACGTGCCCTGCTACTACTACGGGTACTACTACTGCGGGAACGGCCAGTCCGGAGACACCAGCGGCGGCAACTACGGCTACGGCGGCGGATACGGATACGGATACGGCGGTGGCTACGGCGGCTGGGGAGGCCGCTGACACGATCGGGCACGGCCGGCCCTCAGCCCCCGGGAACAAGCAGCGAGCCCCACAACGCCACCACGGCCGGGATCAGCGCGGCCGGCACGGAGATCAGCCCCAGCCGCGTGAACTCGCCGATCCCGACATCGTGTTCGTGCCGGTGCACGATGCGCCGCCACAGCAGGGTCGCCAGCGACCCGGCACAGGTCAGGTTCGGACCGATGTTCACCCCGAGCAGCACGGCGAGCACCGAACCCGGACCGGCCGTGGCGGTCAGCGGCAGCAGCACGAGCACCGCGGGCAGGTTGTTGATCAGATTGGCGAGTACGGCGGCCGGGACGGCGATCCCGAGCAGTGCGCCCAGTCCGGTCCCGTCGGGCAGCACCCGGCCGAGCGCGTCGGCGAGCCCGCTGTCCACGACCGCACGGACGACGACGCCCAGCGCCAGGACGAACGCGAGGAACTTGGGCGCCGTGGCCCGCACCACCGTCAGAACCTCATAGCAGCAAGCCCACTCACCGGCCCGTCGACAAGGTCAGGCTCCGGTACCGGAACCGAAGACCGTCAGGAACACCGACGACTCGTTCCCGCCGACGGGCACCTCGCCCTTCTCCCACACCACCTTCAGCTGCTCCCGCTCGTCCGGCGGGGTCACCAGCAGTTCGGCGGGGGTCGCCGTCGTGGCCTCGCTGGTCTCCGGGTTGGCGAAACTCAGGCCAGCCCAGGCACTGTCGCCCGGTGCCAGTGTGACCGTCGTCGGCGTGTCTTCGGAGCGCTTCGGGGCGGGGCCCAGCTGCTTGCCGGCCGCGTCCACGAAGGCGGCACCCGGGTAGCCCTGCAGGGTGCAGGTGCGGTCGGAGTCGTTGGTGAGGACGACGGGGAAGTTCTTCTGCCCGGCGCCCGGATCGAGGCGCCCGACCGAGGCGCGCAGCTCGGGGGTGCGGCAGCGGGTGCCGTCCGTGGACGGGACGGCTGTCGAGGGGACGGCCGTGCCGGGCGGTGTCCCCGGCGGGGCCGGCGTGTCGCCGCTGTTGCCGCAGGCCCCGAGCAGGCCCAGTGACGCGAGCGCGCTCGGGAGCAGCGCGGCCCGGGGCACCGGGCGGGATGTACGGAAGGTCGCCATGTCCACACTCCTGGAAGTCACTGCGCTCACGGTGTGTCGTGCACCGTCACGAGTGTCCGAAGCGGCCGGAATCCAAAAGGTTCGCGGGGCAGCAAAATGTTCGCCGTCGGTCAGTGACCGCCGGGACTCACATCTCGTCCGTGAGCGAGAGCTCCGCCCAGATGGTCTTCCCGTCGGGTGTGTGCCGGCTGCCCCACCGTTCGGTGAGCTGGGCGACCAGCAGCAGACCGCGGCCGCCCTCGTCGAAGGTTCTGGCGCGCCGCAGATGCGGGGCGGTGTGACTGCTGTCGGAGACCTCGCAGATCAAGGTGGCCGCGTCGTGGATCAGGCGCAGCCGGATGGGGTGCGAGCCGTAGCGGATGGCGTTGGTGACCAGCTCGCTCACCACCAGCTCGGTGGTGAACGCGGCCGGGCTCAGGTCCCAGACGTCGAGCTGCTCGCCGACCTGCTTGCGGATCGGCGCGACGAGCGCCGGATCGGCCGGGATGTCCCACGTCGTGACCCGGGAGGCGGGCAGACCCTGGGTACGGGCCAGCAGCAGCGCCACGTCGTCGGCCGCGCCGCCCGGCGGGAGCAGGGTGTGCAGGATGCGGTCGCACGTCTCGTCCAGCGAGTCCGCGTACGCCGCCAGCGCGTCGCACAGCAACCGGTGACCGGTGTCGATGTCACACTCGCGGCTCTCGATCAGCCCGTCGGTGTAAAGGGCGAGGACCGTGCCCTCGGGCAGATCCAGTTCCGTGGACTCGAACGGGAGCCCGCCCAGACCCAGCGGCGGACCGGCGGGCAGCCACACCTGCCGGGGCGCACCGCCCGGCTTGAGCATGACCGGCGGCGGATGCCCGGCGCGGGCCAGGGTGCAGCGCCGCGACACCGGGTCGTACACCGCGTACAGACAGGTCGCCCCGACCTCGCCCGGGCTGCCCTCGCTGCCGGCCTCCGCGGACAGCCGTACGACGAGGTCGTCGAGGTGGGTGAGCAACTCGTCCGGGGCGAGGTCGATGTCGGCGAGCGTACGTACGGCGGTGCGCAGCCGGCCCATGGTGGCGGAGGCCTGGATGCCGTGGCCGATGACGTCCCCGACGACCATCGCGACCCGCATCCCGGACAGCGGGATCACATCGAACCAGTCGCCGCCCACCCCGGCCCGCGCCGCCGGGAGATAGCGCGAGGCGGCTTCGAGGGCGGCGGTGCGCGGCAGGGTCCGGGGGAGCAGGCTGCGTTGCAGGGCGAGGGCGGTCTCGCGTTCGCGGGAGAACCGGCGGGCGTTGTCGATGCATACGGCGGCCCGGGCGGTCACCTCTTCGGCGAGCAGCGCGTCGTCGGTTGTGAACGGGTCGGGCCGCCGGTACCGGGTCAGCACGGCGACGCCGAGGGTCGTGCCGCGCGCCGTGATCGGCACGGACATCGTGGAGTGGATGCCGAACTCCTGGACCCGGTTGAAACGCGCCTTGTCCCAGGCCAGCCACTGTTCGAAATCGCCGGAGGGCAGGGTGGCCACGATGGTGCGGCCCGCGAGGAGGGAGTCGGCCTGGGGTGAGAAGGCGGGGTACTGGTCCAGCTGGCCCGGCTTGGTCACGGCCTCCGGGCTGCCCGGGGTGATCGACCGATGGGCGGCCCGGCGCAGGCTGATGGGCGCCGTCAGTTCGGCCTGGCGGTGGTCACCGCCGTGCTGCGGCGGGTCCAGGAGGTCGACGCTGACGAGGTCGGCGAGTGCCGGGACGCAGACGTCCGCCAGCTCCTGCGCCGTCCGGACGACGTCGAGGGTGGTGCCGATGCGTACGCTCGCCTCGTTGACCAGCTGAAGCCGCTCCCGGGCCAGGTACTGCTCGGTGAAGTCGTGGGCCGCGAGACAGACCCCCCGCACGCGTCCCTCGGCGTCCTTGAGCGGCGCAAGCCGGGCCAGCCAGGCGTGCGCGTGGTCCTCGCCGCCGGTGCGCAGATAGGTCTGCACGTCCTTCGCCCGGCCGCTGGTCAGCACGTCGAGCATGTGCCCCTCCAGCTCCGCGCTGCGCTCCCGGCCCCCTATCTCGGCGATTCTGAGCCCCCGGATGCGCTCCCGCGGCAGCCCGATGGCACCGGCCATGGCGTCGTTCACGCCGTGCAGCCGCAACCGGTCGTCGTACACGGCGGTCGCGCAGGGTGCCTGGGCAAGCGCTGCCCGCATCAGCGGGTCGTCAGCGGGACGCGGATCGCTCTCCAGCGGGGTGACGACCAGCCAGTCGCCCCGGCCGCCGTCCGGGGACGGCCGGTGGTGGGCGAGGACCCAGGCGGACACCGTCCGGCCGTCGCGGTGACGCAGCGAGAGGACGCCGTGCCAGAGGTCGTTCGTCGGCCTGCCGGGCCCGTCGTCCCCGAGCAGGGAAGCGGCGGGGCGGCCCAGCACCTCGGCCGCCGACCA
The DNA here is from genome assembly GCF_033441795.1 of Streptomyces sp. ADMS. Lineage (NCBI taxonomy): Bacteria > Bacillati > Actinomycetota > Actinomycetes > Kitasatosporales > Streptomycetaceae > Streptomyces > Streptomyces sp. ADMS. The sequence continues at coordinate 67,107 of NZ_JAVFVX010000009.1, forward strand.
GCCCAGCAGCCGGTGAGCGCCCTCGTTCCAGCCGGTCAGTGTGCCCCGCCCGTCGACGACGGCCCGCGCCGTGGCGGCATCGTCGAACGGGTACACCGGGCTCATCGCCGCCACTCCATCGTGAACACTCACAGTGAGCAAGGGACGTCACTGGGGTTCACAGTAGTGCGTCCTGCCATTGAGCGGTCGGGAACACCGCTGTCCCCAGCCCGAGATGAAGGCCGCGGCAGGGGCGGGATTCAGGCCGTTGTGACAGGTGAGGCCGAAGTACGTCACCGGACCCTTGACGGGTGCATGTTCCACACCGTCAGAATCTGTTTGTTAACGATCAGTTGTGAGTACTTCTGGGCCCTGATGAGGGAGAGCAGCCATGACGGTCACTCGCAGATCGGTGTTGATCGCCGGTACGTCCGCCCCTGCGGCCGGAGCCCTCCTGGGCACCGCGGCCGACGCGCGGGCCGCCGACGGCCGGGCCGGCCGCCACACCCTCCCGCTGCGGGACGGCTGGCGCTTCGCGCTGGCCGACCCTGGCGGGATCACCGACCCCACGGGCGCGTACGTGAACGCCCCCGACCCCGCGTACGACGACTCGGCGTGGCGGACGGTCGCCGTCCCCCACGACTGGAGCATCGAACTCACCCCGACCACTGACCACGGCACCACCAGCGGCACCGGGTTCTTCCCCGGCGGCCTCGGCTGGTACCGCCTCGCCTTCACCCTCCCGCCCGCGCTCGCCGGCAAGCGGATCTCGGTGGAGTTCGACGGCGTCTACATGGACTCGTACGTCTACTGCAACGGCACGGAGGCCGGCCGCCACCCCTACGGCTACACCGGATTCACGCTCGACCTCACCGGCCTTCTGCACACCGACGGCACCACCGAGAACGTGCTCGCGGTCAAGGTGCAGAACCGGCTGCCCAGCAGCCGCTGGTACTCGGGCAGCGGCATCTACCGGGAGGCCCGCCTGGTTGTCACCGAACCGGTGCACGTGGAGCGCTGGGGTACGTATATCACCACGCCGGAGATCGCCGGGGACCGGGCCGTCGTGCGGGTGGCGACCTCCGTGGTGAACGCGTCCGGCGCCACCGCCGACGTCGAGGTCGTCTCCCGGATCGTCGACCCCCGCGGCCGTACGGCAGCCCGTGCCTCGTCCACGGTCGCCGTCGGCGACCGGTCGACCGAGACCCACGAACTCACGGTCCCCGAACCGAAGTTGTGGGACATCGCGACCCCCCACCGCTATACACTGAAGACCGAACTGCGCGTCGCGGGCAGCACTACCGACACCTGCCGCACGACCTTCGGCATCCGCGGCTTCCGCTTCGACCCGGACGAGGGCTTCGAGCTCAACGGCACCTACCACAAGATCAGGGGAGTCGACCTCCACCACGACCTGGGCGCCCTCGGGGCCGCAGTCAGCGTCGACGCGATCCGCCGGCAGATGACCATCATGAAGTCGATGGGCGTCAACGCCTTCCGCACCTCGCACAACCCGCCCTCGCCGGAGATGATCCAGGTCTGCGAGGAACTGGGCATCGTGATGATGGTGGAGGCGTTCGACTGCTGGCGCAGCCCCAAGACCCGCTACGACTACGGCCGGTTCTTCGAGGAGTGGGCGGACAGGGACGTCACGGAGATGGTGCGGGCCGCCCGCAACTCGCCCGCCGTCCTCATGTGGTCCATCGGCAACGAGATCTCCGAGTTCACCTCCACCGCCGGTCTCGGCATGGCGGACCGGCTCATCGCCGCGGTCAGGGCGTCCGACGGCACCCGCCCGATCGTGATCGGCTCACACCGTCACCGCAGTGTGCCCGCCCCCGGCACCCCCGGCGACCTGATCCTGGCCAAGCTCGACGGCCTCGGCCTCAACTACAACACCGCGGCCTCGGTGGACGCCCTGCACGCCCGCTATCCGCACCTGTTCCTGTTCGAGTCGGAGTCCTCGTCCGAGACCTCCACCCGGGGCACCTACCAGGAGCCGGAACGCCTCAACACCGGGGAGAACCACACCCCGGGCAGACGCGCTGTCTCGTCGTACGACAACAACCTCGCGTCCTGGACGATGAGCGGCGAGTACGGCCTGAAGAAGGACCGGGACCGCAAGTGGTTCGCGGGCGAGTTCCTGTGGTCGGGCATCGACTACATCGGCGAGCCGACCCCGTACGACGTTTTCCCGGTGAAGGCGTCCTTCTTCGGCGCGGTCGACACGGCCGGGTTCCCCAAGGACATGTACCACCTGTTCCGCAGCCAGTGGACGAGCGACCCGATGGTCCACCTCCTCCCGGCGACCTGGAACCACGAACCGGGCGACACCGTGGAGGTCTGGGCCTACGCGAACGTCGACACGGTGGAGCTGTTCCTCAACGGAAAGTCCTTGGGCACAAGGCGGTTCGACACGAAGAAGACGGTCGACGGCCGCGTCTACCTGGAGACCACGGAAGCCACCGGCGACGACAAGACCGTCACCTCGGGCCCCTGGCCCGGCAGTTACACCAGTCCGAACGCCAGCGCGGGCAAACTCCACCTGACCTGGCATGTGCCGTACGAGCCGGGCGAGTTGAAGGCGGTGGCCAGGCGGGACGGCCGGGTCGTGGCGACAGACGTCCTGCGGACGGCGGGCCCGGCACACGCGGTACGGCTCACCGCGGACCGCAAGTCCCTTGCGGCGGACGGCCGTTCACTGTGCTTCGTGACCGCTGACGTCGTCGACGCCCGGGGTGTGACAGTGCCCGGCGCCGAGCACCTGCTCGCCTTCGAGGTCGACGGCGGTTCACTGGCCGGCCTCGACAACGGACGCGAGGAGAGCGCCGAGCGCTATCAGGCGAGCACACGAACCGCCTTCCACGGAAAGGCACTCGCCATCGTCCGGTCCGGCACGCAGGCGGGGCGACTGAAGGTCACGGCCCGATCGGCGGGGCTGCGCACGGGGAGGATCACCGTGCGTACGACGGCCGCGCGCGACGAATCGCCGACGCCGGCCGTGTCCTTCACGCCCGACCCGGGCCCGGGAGCCCCTACCTACCCTCTGGCGGACGCCGGTTACTCCGGCCGCCCCGACACCCTGCCCGCCGCGATGCTCGACGGCGCGCCGGGCACCGGCTGGTCCAACGGGTTCTACAAGGCGCCGACCGCGCTGCTGCCCGCGTTCAGGGGGGCCCGTGCGGAGGACTGGGTATCGGTCGACTACGGGAGGGTCCGCGACTTCACCCGGGTCGAGGTCGCCTTCACGGTGGACGCGACGCACGCGCTGCCCGCGTCGGTGGCCGTCTCGGTATGGGACGGCGACGGATACGTTCCGGTGCCGGACGCGACAGTCGAGTGGGCCGAAGCCTCCGGCACACCCACGGTGATCATGTTTCCGGCGGTACGGGGCACCAGGCTCCGGCTGGACCTGACGAGCCGTTACCCGGGGGAGGAGCGGGGCGCGGTGCGGATCAGCCGGCTGGAGGCGCCGGCGGGCTGAGTTTCGCCCCCGCCGCCCCTGCCCGTCCCATCCCCGGCGGCTCCGCCCCCGGACGCCGGAGGGTCGGGATCCAAGCCCGTCCGGCGTTTGAGGACGAGGCCGTTTAGGCCGAAGCGGGGGTCTGGGAGCGGCAGCCCCCAGGGACGGGAATGGGTAGGGGCGGCGGGGGCGACAACCCCGTACGTGAGCCCAGTCCCGTCCGGACCGTTGACGAGACGTGACGCCTCGCACAGCATGGGCCACGTCCGCATCTGGGAGCGCTCCCACGGCACAGCGCCACTCTTCTCGCACCCCGCGCCCCCACCTCACCCGAGGAGCCCAGACGTGAAACGACGCAGAACGACCCTGCTCTCGGTGACCGCCCTGCTCGCGGCGGCGCTCACCACGCTGCCGGCCGGACCCGCCGGGGCCGAGGAGATCGAACAGGTCAAGAACGGCACCTTCGACACGACCACCGCCCCCTGGTGGACGACCAGCAACGTCACCGCGGGCCTCTCCGACGGCGGCCTCTGCGCGGACGTACCCGGCGGCACCACCAACCGCTGGGACGCCGCCGTCGGCCAGAACGACATCACCCTGGTCAAGGGGGAGTCGTACCGGTTCGCCTTCAGGGCGACCGGTACGCCCGCGGGACACGTCGTCCGGGCGATCGTCGGCCTGTCGGTGTCCCCGTACGACACCTACTTCGAGGTCAGCCCGCAGCTGAGCGTGTCGGGCGACTCCTACACGTACACCTTCACCGCCCCCGCCGACACGGCCCAGGGCCAGGTCGGTTTCCAGCTCGGCGGCAGCGCCGACCCCTTCCGGTTCTGCGTGGACGACGTTTCGCTGCTCGGCGGGGTGCCGCCCGAGGTGTACGAACCCGACACCGGACCCCGGGTACGGGTCAACCAGGTCGCCTATCTGCCCGCGGGCCCGAAGAACGCCACACTCGTCACCGCCGCCACGCAGCCGCTGCCCTGGCAGCTGAAGAAGGCCGACGGGACGACGGTGGCCCACGGCAGGACCCTGCCGCGGGGCACCGATGTCTCCTCCGGGCAGAACGTCCACTCGATCGACTTCGGCTCCTACCGCAAGCGCGGCACCGGCCTCACCCTGGTCGCCGACGGCGAGACGAGCCGCCCCTTCGACATCGACGCGAGCGCCTACGACCGGCTGCGGACGGACTCGCTGAAGTACTACTACACGCAGCGCAGCGGCACCGAGATCCGCGACGACCTGCGCCCGGGCTACGCCCGCCCCGCAGGCCATGTCGACGTGGCGCCCAACCAGGGGGACTCCGGCGTGCCGTGCCAGCCGGGCGTCTGCGACTACACCCTCGATGTCACCGGCGGCTGGTACGACGCCGGTGATCACGGCAAGTACGTCGTCAACGGCGGCATCTCCACCTGGGAGGTGCTGAGCACGTACGAGCGCGCACTGCACGCCCGTACGGGGCAGCGGGACAAGCTCGGTGACGGCACGCTCGCCATCCCGGAGAGCGGCAACAGGGTGCCGGACGTCCTGGACGAGGCCCGCTGGGAACTGGAGTTCCTGCTGAAGATGCAGGTGCCAGACGGGCAGCCGCTGGCCGGTATGGCACACCACAAGATGCACGACGCGCAGTGGACCGGGCTGCCGCTGCTGCCGAGCGACGACCCGCAGAAGCGCGAGCTGCACCCGCCGACCACCGAGGCCACCCTCAACCTGGCGGCCACCGCGGCGCAGGCGGCCCGGCTGTACCGGCCCTACGACCGCTCGTTCGCGGCGCGGGCCCTCGCGGTGGCGCGCAAGGCATGGACGGCGGCCCTGGCCCATCCCGAGATCCACCCCGACCCGAACGACGGGACCGGCGGCGGCGCCTACCCCGACACCGACGCGCGCGACGAGTTCTACTGGGCGGCCGCCGAGCTGTATCTCACCACCGGGGAGAAGGCGTTCGAGCAGCACATCCTGAACTCGCCGATCCACACGGCCGACATCTTCGTCCCCCTCGGCTTCGACTGGGCCAGGACCGCCGCGGCCGGCCGTCTCGACCTGGCGACCGTCCCGAACCGGCTCCCCGGCCGGGACAAGGTCCGCCAGTCCGTCCTCAAGGGCGCCGACCGCTATCTGGCCACGCTGGCGGCACAGCCGTACGGCATGCCCTACGCCCCCGACGCCAACGTGTACGACTGGGGCTCCAACGCCCAGATCCTCAACAACGCCGTCGTCATCGCCACCGCGTACGACATCAGCGGCGCCTCGAAGTACCGGGACGGCGCGCTCCAGAGCATGGACTATCTCTTCGGCCGCAACGCGCTGAACATGTCCTATGTGACGGGCTACGGCGAGGTCAACTCCCATCGGCAGCACAGTCGTTGGTACGCCCGGCAGCTCGACCCGAGCCTCCCGGACCCGCCGGACGGCACGCTCGCCGGAGGCCCCAACTCCAGCATTCAGGATCCCTACGCACAGAGCAGACTCCAGGGCTGTGTCGGCCAGTTCTGCTACGTCGACGACATCCAGTCCTGGTCGACGAACGAGCACACGATCAACTGGAACGCGGCCCTGGCCCGGATGGCGTCCTTCGTGGCCGACCAGGGCTAGCCGGGCCGCGCCTCGCCCCCTCGGTACCACTGCCCTACTAACTTGACCTGGGGATATTTACGGGTAAGTACCGGCGCGGTACCGTGGGGGCATGCCAGCTCTGAATGTGGAGTTCAGTGACCGCGAGCTAGAGGACCTGCGGCAGATTGCCAAGGAGCGCGGTACGTCGATGAAGGCTCTCGTGCGTGAGGCGGCGGCGGCCGACATTGCCCGGCACCGGGCCCTGCAGGAGGGCGCGGAGGAATTCCGGCGGTTCTTCGCGGCACACGCCGACGAGTTCGCCGCCGCGTTCCCCGAGGACGAACCGGTCTCGCCGGGTCGTCGGGGCCGGGTCGCCTGACCGATGGCTCCCGTCATCCATATCGACGTGCCGTGGCTGCTCCAGCGCCACGAAGAGGTCCTGCCGGACCAGCCCACGGTCAACGACTTCTCCGCCCTGGTGGCCGCGGTGGCCCGCCACCGGGTCGACCCGCCGCGCCTCGGTGTGGACTCCGATCCTGCCTGGCGGGCCGCCGCGCTGCTGCACACCCTCGCGCTGCTCAAGCCGCTGCCGTCGGCCAACGCGCGCTTCGCCTGTGCCACCGCCGTGGCGTACATGTTCGTCAGCGACGTCGGCATAGACCCGCCCTACGGCGCCCTCGTCGACCTCGCCCGCGACCTGATCTCGGGCAAGACCGATGTCTACGGCGCGGCCGACCGGCTGCGTTCCTGGCAGATCTGAACCGTGCTGCAGAACTGTTGAACCGGGCCCGCCCTCGGGGCCGCCGACCGAGGGCGGGAGGAACGGGGCCGGCGGCCGTTTCGCGCGGGAGAGCCGCCGTTCCGCGCGGGGCCTCCGAGAAGGGCCGGGTTCCAGTGGACTGGGCCTTCGCGGGCACCGGGAGCGTGCGTGGCGCACAGGCGCGTGCACGTGGTTCACACGGGGCGCGGAGACGGGGTGCGGGGAAATTCCGGAAGTCGGTACGAGTGCCGAGAGTTTCTGCTGTTGCTGACTCTCCTTCAATGAATAGATGTTGCTCAAGTGCCTTGTTGGCCGAGAGCGACTTGTGCAAGGGTGAACTACCTGTGCAGGGGGAATGGCCGGGCTCGATTCGCCGGTGGTGATTCGGCGGCGGTCCAGCGTCACAGCGGGGACGGGGGCGGGGGGGGACACGAAGCCGCCGGTCTTCGCGCGGACTCGTCCGGGCCGTTTCCCGGAACTTCTGTGAGTCACCCGCGCGTGGGAAGGAAACCGCTCAGTGCCCACCCCCCACCCACCTCGTCCGTCCTGCCCCCCGTACTCCGGTGGGGTTCCGGGGGAATCGGACGAGAGTCTCGCCGCCCAGCTCAGAGGCAGGCCGGAGGGCGAGACCGGCCCGTCCGTCGCCCTGCTGATGGCGCGCCACTGGCAGGCGACGCACGAGTACGCGGTCATCTGCCTCGCCACTTCCGCCCAGGCCGCCTCCATGGTCGCCACGGCTGCCTTCCATCAGGTCCTGGAGCGGGTGATGCGGGCCGAGTCGGCCGTGGCGCTGCGCCCCCGGTTTCTCGTGGCCGTCCGCGACACCGTCAGGGAATGGTCCGCCGACGACCGTATAACCGATGTACTGCAGGATCTGACGAAACCGGCCGGCGGACGCGGTATGCGCGCGGCGAAGTCCATGACGCCGGAAAACCGTAGGCTCGCGGAGCGTTCCTTCCAGGCTCTTCCCGGACTTGCCCAGTGTCTGCTGTGGCACACCGAGGTCGAGGCCGAGCCGATGAATGTCCCCGCCGGGCTTCTTGGCATGGACACGGATACGGCGTCGGCGTCATGGGAGCAGGCCCGCGAACAATTCCGTGAGGGCTGTGTGCGCGCCCACCGGGAACTCGCGCCGTCCAAAGAGTGCCGGTTCTACAACCGTCTCCTCGACGTCCCCATCCGGCGCGGGGGCGCGCTGCTGCCCGATGTCCAGCAGCATCTGATGGAGTGCCGCTACTGCCGTTACGCCGCCGAGCAGTTGAGCCATTTCGAGGGCGCCCTGGGCACGCTGCTCGCCGAGGCGGTGCTCGGCTGGGGCGCCCGCCGCTACCTCGACTCCCGCCCGGCGCGCAGCGAGGGCGGTACCCGGCTGCGGGGCCATGCCCGCCACGGTGGCAGCGGTGGTGAGGGCACGGGTGGCTGGGGGATCGGTCTGGGGCGCCGTCGGCTGCTGTCACGCATTCCGTCCCCGCGCCGGCCGCTTCCGGGCGGGACCCGGAACAGGCGAACCCTGTTCACCAGCGTGGGCCTGGCCTCGGCCGTCGTCCTCGCGGTCGTTCTCGGCAGTGGGCTGTGGCCGAAGGACGGCAGTGGTGCCGATCCGGCCGCCTCGTCCAGCGCGACCGGGGGGCGCGCCCCGGTGCAGGACGCTTCGCCGACCCCGCCCGCGGTGTCGTCCTCGCCGCCCGAGACAGGCAGCAGCCCGACAGCCACCCGGCAGACCCGGCTGCGCAACGTCACCACAGACCTGTGCCTCGACATCCGGGGCGGGAAGGCCACGGCGGGCGCCGTCACCAAGCTCGCGTCCTGCTCGACGGCGTGGACCCAGATGTGGTCGTACGAGGACGACAGGCTGTTGCGCAGTGTCGCCGACCCCGAGCTGTGCCTGGACTCGCACGCCGATGCCGGTGTCGTGATCCTCGGTCGCTGTGCCGCGGTGACGGCCGCGCGCGGGGACGATGTGCGCTACGACCTTACCGTGCGGGGAGAGTTGCTGCCCCGCTGGGAGGAGGGACTGGCCGTCGCCCCCGCGTCCGACGACCCGGACGCGGACGTGGTCGTCAAGGTCCGCGACAACTCGGCGGAACAGCGCTGGCTCACGGACGCGGTCACCGCCAGCCCCGGCTCCCTGTCGATAGGGGGCCCACCGGAGTGGGCTGCCCAGGTCGACGCGGACCCGACGTAGCGGCGCTTGAACCATCCGGCCCGTCCGGCGTTTGGGGACAAGGCGCGTTCAGGGCCCGTGGCGGGGGGTCTGGGGGCGCAGCCCCGGGAGGTCGGTTCATCTGCCGTTCGCGTCCCCAGTGGATGGATGCGCCGGAGGCGCCCGGGTCCATCCGCCCCGGATTCGGAATGTTTCAGGCCGATTAAAAAGGCTGGTGGATCCGGCCAGTCGGCCGCCCGAAGCGATCAACAACCGCTCAGTTACGGGCTTCAGCCGCTCGAATCACGTAACTTCACGCCACTGATTCAATACGCAAGGTTACTGAAACGCATGGGGTCGAGATGAGTTTCGACGCCGGACTCGGCAGACTCACGCTCGCCGATCCGGCCCGACCGGCTGGGATCGAGTACCCATGCGGACCGTTGGACCTTCGATTCGCATCTTCGAACTGAGCGGAAGGATGCACACAATGCCGAACACCGCGCGCTGGGCAGCGACTCTGACCCTGACGGCCACCGCCGTCTGCGGCCCCCTCGCCGGGGCCGCCGTCGCTGCCCCGGGCCTCGCCCCCTCCGGGCTCTACGCCCCCTCGGCCCTGGTGCTCACCGTGGGGCACGGCGACACCGCCGCGGCCGTCACCCCCGAGCGTGCCGTCACCCTGACCTGTGCGCCGACGGCCTCGGGCACACACCCGGCGGCGTCCGGGGCCTGCGCCGAACTCCGGGCAGCAGGCGGGGACCTCGACGTCCTCGCGCCGAGAGGCGACGTGAAGTGCACCAAGCAGTACGACCCCGTGGTCGTCACCGTCGAGGGAGTGTGGCGGGGCCAGCGGGTCGCCTATGAGCGGACCTTCGCGAACGAGTGCGTGAAGAGCACCTACGGGACGGCCGTCTTCACGTTCTAGGGACCGGGGTCGCGTGCTCCCGTGAGCATCGCAGGACGCTCGCGGATGGGGAGTGCGAAACCTGTGTCACGGGGTGCCGCGCGATCTCGCAGCGGGGCCGGCCGGCGGAGTGGGGCCGCCGGCCGGCCCCTGACGTGCGTACGGAGCCCCTGGCGTGCGTCGAACCACGAACCCTTGACGTGCGTACGGAAGGGGAATCCGTGCACCTACTCCGATGGACCCGGGATACGGGCGAGGGGCGGGAAGCGGTGCAGCAGGTTCGAGGCGCGCAGCAGACGGTGGAAGCGGGGCGTGTCGGAGACCAGGCGCAGCCGCCCGCCGCGCTCGCGGGCCCGGGCGTCCGCGCGGCACAGTGCGCGCAGGCCCGAGCAGTCGAAGAATTCGACGCGCCGGAGGTCGACCAGGACGTCCGGGCCGGGGCGGGATGTCGCGGCGTCCAGATGCCCGGAGAGGAAGTCCGCGGTCGCGAGGTCGATCTCACCGGAGATCTCGACCACGGTGAACGGCCCGCTCGTGTACGTACGGGCATACGCATTGGCCGTCGGGGGCAGGGCTCCGGACGAGTCCGAGGCCGTGCGCTCGGGCCGCCCGGGGATGCGGTCGTCGGCTTCCGGTGTCATGGCTGCTCCACCTCTGCAGGAGGCGCATTAGGTCTCGGTAGCTACCCCGGCGGAGTCGGGACCATCCCTGACACGCCGTCCGCAAGATCTAGTTCACTCGACATGGTGAATTGCGGCCGTATTGGTTGACGTTTCCGTGTGTCGTGCACTCGCCCGCCTTGGAAGCGGACTGTCGCAGTGGACGCCGCGACAGCCGGGAGGGGCCGCAGTCTCCCTGAAGACGGCGGCCCCTCGGCCTCGGCAGCCCGGGTGGGTCACATGTGGACGACCGGCGCGGCGCTCTCGTCCTGGACCGGCACGCCGGGGCGGTACAGCAGGAAGGTGATCAGCGCGCCCGCGGCGAAGAAGCCGGCCGACCACCAGAAGGCTGTGGTGTAGCTTTCGATCGTCGACTGGGCCTGGACGAGTGTGTCACTCGCGTTGCGGCCGGACAGATAGTTGGTCGCGGCGCTCGCGGCGAGCGTGCTCAGCAGCGCCGTGCCGATCGAACCGCCCACCTGCTGCATGGTGTTGACCGTCGCGGAGGCCACGCCCGCGTCCTCGGCGCCGATTCCGCTGGTGGCCAGCTGCATGGCGGGCGGCATGATGACGCCCATGCCCACGCCGATCACCAGCAGTTGCGGGAGGACGGCGGTGCCGAAGTCCGAGCCGACACCGATACCGGTGAGCCAGACCATGCCGGCCGCGCCGAGGGTGAAGCCCAGCGGAATGATGATCTTGGGGCCGAAGCGGGGCACGAGCCTGGTGGTGGACACCTGGGCCGCGACCATGAGGGCCGCCATCATCGGCATGAAGGCCAGGCCGGTCCTGGTCGGGCTGAAGCCGAGGTTCAGCTGCAGGTAGTAGGTGAGGAAGAGGAAGACCCCGAACATTGCCGCGCCGGAGATGAGCACCGTGAGGAACGAGGCCCCACGGTCGCGGTCGAGCAGGACACGCATGGGCAGCAGCGGGTGCTCGGCGCGGGTCTGCCATCCGGCGAACGCCGCGAGGAGCAGGCCGCCCGCGATCAGGAAGCCCCAGGTCTGCGGTGAACCCCAGTCGTGCGACTCGGCGTTGGAGAAGCCGTAGACGACGGCGAAGAGACCGGCGGAGACCAGGACGGTGCCCGGGACGTCGATCTTGGAGTTGGCGGCGTCGCGGTGGTTGCTCAGGAGCATCCAGCCGCCCATGAACGCGACGACGGCGAAGACCAGGTTCACGTACAGCGTCCAGCGCCAGTCGAGCGCGTCGGTCAGCAGGCCGCCGAGCAGCAGGCCCACCGCGCCGCCGGCGCCGGCGATCGCGCCGTACACGCTGAACGCGCGGGCACGTTCACGCGCGTCGGTGAAGGTCGTGTTGAGGAGGGAGAGCGCGGCGGGCGCGAGCAGCGCGCCGAAGACACCCTGGAGTGCGCGGGCGACGACCAGCATCTCGAAGCTGCTGGCGGCACCGCCGAGGACGGAGGCGCCGGCGAATCCGGCCACGCCGACGAGGAAGGCGGGCTTGCGGCCGAACAGGTCGGCTATCCGGCCGCCGAGCAGCAGCAGGGAGGCGAAGGCCAGCGCGTACGCGGTGACGATCCACTGCCGGTTGCCGTCGGAGAAGCCGAGGTCTGCCTGGGCGGAGGGAAGCGCGATGTTCACGATGGTGGCGTCGAGGACGACCATCAGCTGCGCGATCCCGATGATGGCCAGGATCCACCACCGCTTCGCGTTCGGCGCAGTGGACCCCTTCTCCAGGCTGTTCGCCGCGCCCTTCGGGGCGCCTTCGGTCAGAGGCTGGGACATCTGAGCACACTCCAGGGAAGGCCGCTCGTGAGACGAGGGAAAGAAGGTAAACGAAACCGTTTCGTACTGGTGGGCGATCCGAGATTAGACCACTTTCATCGAAACGGCAAAGTGTCGAAACGGCAAAGTATCGATAGGGTGCACTCTTCTCGGCGGCCCTGGTGCTTCCCTACGCCAGTTGTCGTCGCACCAGCTCGTGCAGCCGACCGCCCGTGTCCGCCAGCAACCGGTCCGGCGGGCCCTGCTGGGCTACCTTGCCGTCCTCCATCACGATCACCCGGTCCGCGTCCAGCACCGTCGACAGGCGGTGCGCGATCACGATCCGGGTGGCGTTCAGCGCGCGGGTGCTCTCGATGACAATGCGCTGCGTTTCGTTGTCCAGGGCGCTGGTCGCCTCGTCGAAGAAGAGGATGCGCGGCCTGCGGATCAGCGCCTGCGCGATCATCAGCCGCTGCCGCTGGCCGCCGGAGACCGCTCCGCTGCCCTGGACGATGGTGTGCAGGCCCATCGGCATCCGCTGGATGTCCTCGGCGAGGCCCGCCATCCCGGCGGCGGCCATCGCCTCCTCCGGCGTGTACGGCTCGGTGCCGCAGATGACGTCGAGGATCGAGCCCGTCATCGGCTGGGCGTGCTGCAGCACCACACCGCACTGGCGTCGTACGGCCGACTGGTCGAGCGCGCCCAGGTCCTGGCCGTCGTACAGCACACTGCCCGATACCGGCTTGTCGAAGCCGATCAACAGGCGCAGCAGCGTCGACTTGCCGCAGCCGCTGGGGCCGACGATCGCCACGAACTCACCCGCGCTGACCTGGAAGGACACGTCGTCCAGGACGAGCGGGCCGTCGTCCGCGTAGCGGAACGAGAGACGACGGGCCTCGACCGCCCCCGTCAGCACGCCCGGCCGGGTGCTCGCGACGCGTACCTCCGGGGTCGCCTCCAGCACCGGCTTGATCTCCTCGTACAGCGGGAGCGCGGCCACACCGGAGACGAAGGCGCCGGTCAGCTGGGTGACCGAGGTCAAGAGCATCGTCACCGAGGTGTTGAAGGTGAGGAAGGCCGCCGCCGACATCTCGCCGCGCGCCGGACCCGCGAGCAGCATGAACATCAGCAGTGTGCAGATCGGCAGGTACACCGCGCCCAGCACGGTCGTGAGGTTCTTGATGCGGCCGACCTTCTGCTGCAGCTCGCGGCTGCGCGCGAACTCGGCCGCCCAGGCCGCGTACGCGTAGTTCTCGGCCGCCGCGACCCGCAGTTTGGGCAGCCCGCGCAGGGTCTGGAAAGCCTGGTTGTTCAGTTTGTTGGAGAGCACGATCAGCCGCCGCTGCCAGCGCACCTGCCACAGTCCGAGCCCGAGGAACACGGCGGCGATCACCACCAGCATGCCGACCGCGGCCAGCGCCATCGGGACGCTGTACCAGAGGAGCAGGCCCAGGTTCATCGCCGCGATCGTGACCGACTGCGTGACGACGGGGGCAACTCCCGCCAGCAGCTTGCGAATCGCGCTGATGCCCATAGCCGCACTCGCCAGCTCACCGGTCGAGCGCTCGGTGAAGAACTTCGTCGGCAGACGCAACAGCCGGTCCCAGACGGCCGGTTGGAGCGCCGCCTCGATACGGCCCTCCATCCGGAGCAGGGTGAGGTTCTGCAGCAGCATGAAGGCCGCCGCCACCACACTGCTGATCATGACGGCCAGACAGAACTGCACGATCAGCGTGGTCTGAGCCTTCGGCACGAACTCGCCGAGCACCTTGCCGGTGGCAACGGGCACCAGAGCACCGATGGCGATCGTCACCAGGCTGCTCAGCAGCAGGTTCACCACATCGCCGCGGCTGCCGCCCATGCTGAACCGGAGCAGTCGCAGCGGGCTCATCCCGCGTTCGGGCAGCGGACGGTAGAACATCACCGCCCGCTCCTCGAACTCCGCCGCGTTCGCCTTCTCCACCGGTGTCTCGCGTCCCGACGAGGGTTGCACCGCCACGTAGCCGCCGCGTCGCCACAGCAGTGCGACCGGTGAGCCCGACAGACTCCGGTGGCCGACCAGCGGGCCGACGTCGTCGCGCCACCAGCGCCCGTCGAGCCGGATGGCCCGGGTACGGACGCGGGAGGCGAGCGCGATCCGTTCGACCGGGTCGAGCCGGTCGCTCTCGGTGCCGCTCTGCGCGGGCTCGGCGAGCGTGATCCCGGCCGCCTCGGCCACCAGCTTGCAGGCCGCGTACGTCGCGTCGGCGTCGGCGGCGGTCGTGCGCTTCCCCGACGGCTTGCCGATCGACGCCAGCAGTGTCCGGTCGGCCTGGGCGCGGACGGCCTCGCCCGCCTTGATACCGGCCGCCGTACGGGTCTCGTGGCTGCGTTCCAGCTGCTCGATCCACCGGTCGAGGGTGGCGAGCAGCCGGCGCTGCTGGTCGACCATGCCCTGCCAGACCCCGGGGTCCATCAGCAGATCGGCGGCGGCCGCCGCCCCGTACAACGACCCGTACTGCACACTGCCCGGCGGGACCTGCATCCAGAACACGTCGTCGTCGGTCGGCGCGGCGGCCCGTTCCGAGGCCATCGGCGCCTGGAAGAGGATCGACAGACCGCGTCCGGCGCCCAGGGCCAGGGCGTACTCCAGCGGGCTTGTCGCGGGGGGCACGTACTGGGCGTTGCCGTACTCGTCGTACGACCAGGTCTCCGTGCCCGGCGACTGGTACAGCTCGCGCAGGCCGATGCGGTGCACCACGCAGTCGCGCACCGGGCGGGCGACCAGCGTGTGTTCCGGGCCGGTGACCGGGCCGAGCAGCAGCGCGCCCGCCTCCAGACGGCCGAGGTGGTGCCACTGGCCCTGCTCCACGGCGTCCACCGCGTACAGATCGAGCGCGCCGGACGCGACCAGCCACAACACCTGCGGGCCTTCGAGGTCGAGGCGGCCCTGCCCGGACAGGTCGAAACGCGTCCCCATCTGCCCGAGCGCGGTCAGGACGACATCGCCCTCGGATACGGTTGTCATCTCATCGCTCCCTGACCAGCTCGGCGTACGCCCCGCCGGCCGCCACCAGGGCGTCGTGCCGCCCGCGTTCCACGATCGTGCCGTGCTGGAGCACCACGATCTCGTCACTGTCACGCACGGTGCTGAGCCGGTGCGCGATCACCACACAGGCGCAGCCGCGCTTGCGCAGGTTGTCGATCACCGTCTGCTCGGTCTCCGCGTCCAGCGCGCTGGTCACCTCGTCGAGGACGAGAATGCTGGGGTTGCGCACCAACGCCCTCGCGATCTCCAGGCGTTGGCGCTGTCCGCCGGAGAAGTTCCGCCCGTCCTGCTCGACCCGGCTGTGGATGCCGCCCGGCCGGCGCGTGATGACGTCGTACAGCGCCGCGTCCTCAAGGGCTGCCACCACCGACTCGTCCGGAATCGACGGGTCCCACAGCGCCACGTTGTCACGGACGCTGCCCTCGAACAGGAACACGTCCTGGTCGACGAAGGAGACCGAGGCCGCGAGCGCGCCGCGTGGAATGTCCTCCAGGCGCTGCCCGTCGATACGGATGACGCCCTCCCAGGGCGCGTACAGGCCCGAAATCAGCCTGGAAACAGTCGACTTGCCGCTGCCGGAGCCGCCGACCAGCGCCACCTGCCGACCCGGGCCGACGGCCAGGTCGAAGCCCGACAGCAGGGGCTTGTCGAGCGGGCTGTAGCCGAAGG
This sequence comes from Streptomyces sp. ADMS, assembly GCF_033441795.1. Taxonomy (NCBI): domain Bacteria; kingdom Bacillati; phylum Actinomycetota; class Actinomycetes; order Kitasatosporales; family Streptomycetaceae; genus Streptomyces; species Streptomyces sp. ADMS. The sequence goes on from NZ_JAVFVX010000009.1 coordinate 82,989, forward strand.
TGATGTTCTGCAGCTCGACGTGCCCGTGCAGCCGGCGCGTCGAATCGCCGCCGCCCGGACGGGCGTACAGCGGGTCCGCCCGGAAGTTCTCGACGTCCTTGAGCCGGGCCACGTCCGCCGCGAAGTCCTGGATGCGGCCCGCCACACCGTTGAGCCGGGTGAGGGGTGCGGTGAACCGCACGACCAGGGCCTGGAAGGCCACCAGCAGACCCACGGATATATGGCCCTCGACGGCCCGCATCCCGCCGATCCAAAGGATCAGCGCGCTGTTCAGCGTCGCCAGCGTCGGCGCGACCACGCCCAGCCAGGCGCTCGGCACCCCGAGCCGCTGCTGCTCCTCCAGCGTCGTCGCGTGCTGCCCGGCCCACTTGCGGAAGTAACCCTCCTCGCCGCCGGTCGCCTTCATGGTCTCGATCAACTGGAGCCCTGAATATGCGGTGTTGGTCAACCGGGCGTTGTCCGCGCGCAGTTTCGCGGTACGGGTCGCGCGCAGCCGGATCACCACCCGCATGGCCACGATGTTGAGCAGCGCGACGCCGATGCCGACGGCCGTCAGCTGCGGGTCGTACGTGTAGAGGAGCACGGCGTACAGCACGACGACGATCGCGTCGACGCCCGCCGCCGCGAGATCGCGCGCCAGTGTCTCGGACACCGCGTCGTTCGACTGGAGGCGCTGGACCAGGTCGGCCGGGCTGCGCTGGGAGAAGAAGGTGACCGGGAGGCGGAGCAGATGACGCAGGAAGCGGGCGCTGCTCAGAGTCGAGGAGATGATGCGGCCGTGCAGCAGGTTCGCCTGTTGCAGCCAGGTCAGCACGAGGGTCAGCGCCACGCACGCGCCCATCGACGTGAACAGCACCTCCAGCATCGAGGTCTGGCCGCCGATCAGGAACGTGTCGATGTAGGTGCGGCTGAGCGCGGGCATCGCGGCGCCCACCGCGACCAGCAGCAGACTCGCCAGGATCGCGGCGGGCATCGTGCCCGAGGTACCGCGCAACCTGGCCGGCATGGCACCCAGGACGCCCGGTTTGCGCCCGCCCCGTTCGAAGCCGGGGCCCGGTTCCATGACGAGGACGACGCCGGTGAAACTGGCGTCGAAGTCCTCCATCGGTACGAATCGGCGGCCCTTGCCGGGGTCGTTGATGTGTACTCCGCGCCGCCCGAAACGGCGCCCCATGCCGTCGAGAACGACGTAGTGGTTGAACTCCCAGAACAGGATCGCGGGCGCGTTCACCTCGGCGAGCGCGACCGTGTCCATCTGCATGCCCTTGGCCGTCAGGCCGTAACTCCGCGCTGCCTTCAGGAGGTTGCTGGCGCGCGAGCCGTCCCGTGAGACACCGCAGGCGATGCGCAGCTCTTCGAGAGGGATGTGCCGCCCGTAGTGGCCGAGGACCATGGCGAGTGAGGCCGCGCCGCACTCCACGGCCTCCATCTGGAGAACGGTCGGCGTGCGCACGGACGTGCCGCTGCCCTTCGGGACCGTGCGTCCGGGCGGGGCCGAGCGGCGCTTGGCCCGGGAGTTCTGTGCGGCACTCACGGCAGCAGCCAATCGACGGGACGCTGGTCGGCCAGCCGGATCGAGCCCGAGGCCAGGGTCATGGAGGTGAGCCCGAACGGTGGCCCCTCGGTGGACGACCACCGGTAACCGCTTTTCGTGGACGACGACTTGTCCAGTTTCACCAGGACGGCGACGGGCCGGCCGTTCTTGGTGAACTGCTCGCCCAGCTGGCTGTCACCGAGGAACGCGCCGATCTGCGTCTGCGTCTGGGGGGCCCGGTCCACCGACTTCACATGGCCGCGCAGCACGCCGTACTGCTGGGTGGGCGCGGTCTGGACGGTCAGGTCGACGGCCGCGTTCGCGGGAATCGTGGCGGCGCTCTCGGCCGGCACGTACACCGTCGCGTACAGCGGGTCGCTCGCGCGGGCGACCTTCTCGATGGCCGCGATGTTCGTGCCCGTGCCGATGATCTGGCCGATCGTGGCGGCGAGCGCGGTGAGCCGGCCCGCGGCGACCGAGCGGACCACGGAGTCGCCGGAAGCCGTACGGACCCTCAGCACAGGCGAGTTGGCGGGCAGCTGGGCGCCCTCCTCGGCGAGAACCGCGGTGATCTGGCCGGACACGGGGCTCTGCAGGACGTAACTGCCCTCCCCGTGCGTGAGGATGGCGGGCGCGCTGACCGTGGAGGAGACGGACCCCGTGACCGCCCACACGGACGCGGCGGCCATGACGACGACCGTGACGGACAGGACCAGCCATCCCTGGGGGCGCGCGAAGCGCACCGGAAGGTCCAGCTCTTCGGGCGACTGGAGCTTGGCGAGGGCCTGTTGGCGGAACTGCACGGGCTTACCTCACCTGGGTGGGAAGACTTGCCTGAGAAGGGCCGGTGGGTTTGTGGCACCCGAGAGTCCCGGAACCGGGGAACGGTTCCGGGACTCAGCGGTGCGAGGCGTCGATCAGAGACCGGCGACCAGGTTGGTGACCGCACCGGTGTTCAGGCCGGTGAGGCCCTCGACCGTGCCGGTGACCGTGCCGACCAGCGGAAGCACGCCGGGGGCAGCGCTGTCCACCAGGTTCGTGACGGTGCCGACGGCGTTCAGGGACAGACCGCCGGAGACGGCGTCGAGAGCGGAGTCCGACAGCTCGGCGGTCTCAACCTGGGGGGTGGAGTTCATGATGGAACTTCCCTTCGTATGGGTATTTCAAGGGGGGAGAGCGGCCCCCTCTGGGGGACAGACGACGGCCGCGACCGCAGAGCCACTCAGGCCCGTTGCCGGAACCTCAGCGGCCCCTGCGATGCGATGGATCAAAGCACGCCCGGACAGCGCGCTTCCAATCAACCAACCGCCCCACCAGGGCATTTGAGACCCACTGGCCCCACACCGTGAGGGTGTGCGCACGTCTTGGCGGTGACTTCTTCACATGCCGCACGGCTTCGGTGCACCCCGGCTCTTGCGGCCGGGTGGGCGCGTCGTTCACGGGTGCGTGGCGGAATCGGACAGTCCGCCACCAAAGGCGTGGCGCGTGACGAGCGGATGTGCGGAACCGTCGTATGCGGTGACCTGGCTGCACATTCGGTGTGCAGATTCACTGAAGCCGGGATTCGCATCGGTATGACCGACACAAAGCCATCAGATGATTACGGAAAGTGTCTTTCTGTGGCCTTTCTGTGTGGCGGGTCGGCCCGGGAGGGCGTACACCGTGCTTGCGCGGGCCGCGAGTTCACCGGATTCGGCATCGGTCGGCGTGATGTCGGCGAAGACCGTCCGCGGCCGGGCTTTGCGACGACCGCCTCGATCAGGACATCCGATCCGGTCACCGCGCGCTGAAATGTCGTGGACTGCTGGACCGTCGTCATGGGGACGAATGCCCCGCGTGCCGCGTACACCGCGATCACGGTCGCGGTGTACGCGGCGGCCATCAGGGCCTGCCCCGACAGCGCGCCGCCCTCCCGGGCCAACCGTGCCGACCAGGACATTCGCAGCAGCGCCCGGTGCTCGCCCGGTTCCCCGGCCGACAGGCCGAGTGCGCGCACCCGGGGTGCGAAGGCGGCGGAAAGGATCCTGTCTGCTTCGGTGGGCGTCATCGCCATATGGGTGGTTGTTCCCGGCGGCTCCGGATCAGGGCCCGGCAATGGCCGATTCGCCGTTTCGCAAAGGGAGTTGGCAAACACGTTTGAACGCCCCGCGCGACCCGTCCGTACCTACAGCCATCCAGGCGCCCCAGTCGGTCGCCGATGAACGATCGGCGGCTAAGACCCCGCCCCGCAGGAGGTCAAGAAGTTGAGTCACAAGCGAATTCCGAAGCGTAAGGCCGCGATAGCGGTGGGCAGCGTCGCGGCGATCGGAGCGGCGGCCCTCCTGCTGCCCAACGCCATGGCGTCCCAGACCGACGCGGCGGGTGGCGCCACTCCGAAGACCCTTCAGGCGACGGATGCCTCGGATCTGGCCTCGCAGCTGGAGGAGTTGCTCGGGGATGCCTTCGCGGGCTCCTACTACGACGCCGACAGGCAGCAGCTGATCATCAACGTCATCGAAGGTGACAACAACAACGTCATCATCCAGGCCCAGGAGGCCGGCGCCGCCGTCCGCGAGGTCGAGAACAGCATCGCGGAACTCAAGGCGGGTGCTCAGACGCTGAAGGCCGAGGCGACCATCCCGGGCACCGCCTGGGCCCTCGACCCCCGGACCAACAAGATTCAGGTCACCGCCGACAGTACGGTCACGGGCGCCAACTGGGACACGATCGAGTCGACCGTCGAGAGCCTCGGCTCGGGCATGGCGACCATCAAGAAGACCGCGGGCACCTTCAAGACCTTCGTGGAGGGCGGCGACGCCATCTTCGGCGGCGGCGCCCGCTGCTCCCTCGGCTTCAACGTGGTGACCGGGGACGGCACCCCCGGCTTCCTGACCGCCGGTCACTGCGGTGTCGCCGCGGCCGAGTGGTCGGACGCGGAGGACGGCGCGGCGATCGGCACGGTCGAGGCTGCCACCTTCCCGGGCGACGGTGACTTCGCACTCGTGAAGTACAACGACCCGGCGACCGTGGCCGACAGCACCGTCGACGTCGGGGGCGGCCAGACCGTCGACATCCTGCAGGCCGCCGAGGCCGAGGTCGGCCAGCAGGTCTTCCGTATGGGCTCCACGACCGGCCTCAGCGACGGCGAGGTGACCGGCCTCGACGCCACCGTGAACTACCCCGAGGGCACGGTCACCGGCCTCATCCAGACCAACGTCTGCGCGGAGCCCGGCGACAGCGGCGGCTCGATGTTCACCCAGGACGGCGGTGCGATCGGCCTGACCTCCGGCGGCAGCGGCGACTGCACGGTCGGCGGCGAGACCTTCTTCCAGCCGGTCACCACGGCCCTGGAGGCCGTCGGCGCGACCCTCGGCGCGGGCGGCGCGGGCGCCGGTGAGGAGGCCGGCGCTGGTGAAGAGGCCGGTGCCGGTGAGGAAGCCGGTGCGGGCGAAGAGGCCGGACTCGGTGAAGAGGTCGGCGGCGACGAGCTCGGCGGGGTCGACGACCAAACCGGCAACGCCGTGGACGACGGCACCGGTCTGGAGAACCAGGACCACTGACCGGCCACACCAGTAGTCCCGGCCGCCAGTGAAACGGTCCGGCCCTCCGGCGGGAGGGCCGGACCGTTGTGCGTGCGTGAGCAGGCCGGAGCACAGCAGCGGCGGCCCATCTGCGCAGGTGGGCGTGGGCTGTCCCGGCCGCCTCATGGGAGGGGCGCCCGCGCTCGGTTCTCCGCACGCGCCCGCAGCAGAAGCAGCGCGATGTCGTCCACCCGGTCCGTCACTCCCGCACCGAACTCGACCAGATCGTCGGCGAGTTCGTCCAGCGGCCGGTCCCCGGTCGCCGCGAGCCGCCGTCCGAGCGCGCCCAGCGCCTCGTCGAGGTCGACGCCGGGGGACTCGATCAGCCCGTCCGTGTACAGGGCGAGGACGCAGCCGGGCGGCAGCTCGACCTCGGTCGGCGGATACGTGGCGGAGGCGTCGATCCCCAGCAGCGGACCCCCGGCCAGGTCGAGCACCCGCACCTGTCCGTCCGGATGTCTCAGCAGGGGCTGCGGATGCCCCGCACGGGCCATCACGGCCCGGCCGGAGTCCGGATCGAGCCGCAGATACAGACAGCTGGCGAACAGTTCGGTGCCGAGGTCGATCAGCAGCCGGTTGGTGCTGCTCATGACCTCCTCCGGCGCCTGACCGACAGTCGTGTACGCCCGTACGGCCGTACGGATCTGGCCCATCAGTCCGGCCGCCGTCACGTTGTGCCCCTGGACGTCCCCGATCACCGCCGAGGCCCGCCCGTGCGCGGTCACCAGGTCGTAGAAGTCGCCGCCGATGTCCATGCCCTGGGTGGCGGGCAGATAGCGCGCGGCTGCCTCGAAGCCCGGCAGCGACGGCAGCGAACTGGGCAGCAGTGCGGCCTGGAGGCCGTGCGCGACCCGGTGCTTGGCGTCGTACAGCAGCGCCCGCTCCAGCGCTTGGGCGATCAGGCCGCCGAGACTGGTCAGGACGGCGCGCTCGTCGGCGGGGAACGCGTGCCGTTCGGCGTAGCCCAGCACACAGGTGCCGACCGGACGTCCGGACGCGATCAGCGGGAGAAACGCCCAGGCCGCCATCTGGCCGGGGACATCCCGTAGCGCCGGAAACAGCCGGTCCAACTGCCCCCGGGACTCGAAGAAGGCGGGCACACCAGTGGTGAGGACCTGGGTTCCCGGGTTCTGCTCGGTCAGCGGCGCCCCGTCGAACCTCTCCACGAGCTGAGGGTCGGTGTACCCGCGATGCCCCAATACGTGCATGCGTCCGCCCCGCGAGCCAAGCATCACCAGCGTCTGGCAGCCCACCGCCGGCATGATCTCGTCCGCGACCAGCTGGACGACGTCCTCGACGCCCGCCGCCTCGGTGAGCGCGCCCGCCAGGGACAGCACCTGCGAGATCGTGACCAGACTGGAGGGGCCGCCCGGCGGGCGCTCCGCTCGGTCCAGGTCGCCCACCGCCCGCGCCCTGGTGATATGGACGCTCAGCCCGGTCGCGCTCGGATACAGACGGAACGACAGCCAGTCGCCCGGCGGGCGCAGTGCCACGAACGAGGTGACGTGCAGACTGAACAGCGCGGCGCGGTAGCGGTCCTCGTACACCGGATCGTTGAGCCAGGGCACCGACACCCACAGCCGGGTGCCGAGCAGCCCGCGCGCGGGGATACCCAGCAACTCCGTGGCAGCCGCGTTGACGAAACAGACACGCCCGTGCAGATCGAGCGAGCACAGACCGTACGGCAGCCGCGCCACCATCCGCGCCGCCTCGACCGTGCCGAGGGTGTCGGCCGTCTCCTCGGGCGGGATGGCCAGCAGGTCCGCCTCGGGCCGCAGCGGACGGTGCTCGGCGGCGGCCCGCTCCAGACGCAGCGCCAGCCGGTCGCAGGCCGCGCTGAGCTGCGCCCGCTCCCGGTCCGACAGCTCAGACGGATGCGAACCGGGCCAGGTCACGAAGACGGACCCGTACACCGTCGAGGAGGTCGCCAGCGGCACGGCGGCGAGCGCGAAGGGATAGGGCAGCACGACAGCCACCCGCGGAAACCGCCGGGCCATGTCCCCTTCGCCGCCCACCCATACGAACCGCCGCTCGCGCGCCGCCTCGGCGACGGGAACCGGTGAGCTCAGCCCGACCCGCTCCCAGGGCGCCGCGAACGCCCGGGGCAGCCCCGCCATGACGGCCATCTCCAGCACGGAACCACCGGGCGCCAGCAGATACACCCCGCCCGCCAGGGCGCGGACGTCCTCCATCATCTCCGCCAGCGCCAGCGACAGCAGTGGCTTGCCGAACGAGGCCGAGCCGGCGTCTTTTCCGGGCCGTCCGCGTGCGGACGCCGGTTCATCAGCCACCGGGACCACCTCCTCACCGGGCCGGGCCCTTCAGACTCAAGGCTCTGTCCACTCGGCCCGTCGCGCACGGCGAGCGGTTGTTCCCCGCTTCCTGCCGAGAATTTTTCGGCAGGAAGGAGTTCCGCTGAATGCCCACTCCACTCCGGCCCATGCTCCAGCGGTTGAAGCTCAAATCCGGCGCGAAAGCCCCCTGTGTGCGCCCCCTCGCACCCCGTTGGCCAGTTCTGCACGCCCGGCAGCAGCCGCGAGAGCCGAGAGCCGAAAAGGGGGCACGCGCACCGGTGAACCGGGCCGATGAGGGTGAAGGAGTGGCAGTGATCCGAGTGCTTCTGGTGCACGACGCGAGTCTGGTGCGATCGGTCCTGGCGGAGTGGCTGCGCAGAGAACCCGACCTGGGGGTGTCCGACGCCTCCTGGCGCAGTGCCGGGGGGAGGGCGAGGTCGCTGCGGCCCGATGTCTGCGCGGCCGACCTGGAGAGCCCGGACTCCTACGGCTTACCGCCGCTGGGCGAACTGCGCGACCGCGGGACGGCCGGGCCCGCACCGCGCCTGCTGGTACTGGCCAGCGCCGCCAGACCGGGCCTGCTGAAGCGGGCTGCGGAGGCGGGCGCGCTGGGCTACGTCGACAAGGACAGGGAAGGGGCGCCGGAGCGGCTGGTGTCCGCCATTCGGAGGGTCGCGGCGGGTAGACGTTTCGTCGACGACTCACTCGGCTTCGGCTTTCTCAGAGCCACGCAGATCCCGCTCACCCGGCGTGAGCTGAGCGTCCTGTCACTCGCCGCGGAGGGGGCGTCCGTCGCGGAGATCGCCGGCAGCCTGCACCTGTCCCACGGAACCGTGCGCAACTACATGGCGGCCATCACCCGCAAGACCGGAGCCCGCAACCGCGTCGACGCCATCCGTATCTCGCAGGGTGAGGGCTGGCTGTGACGATGCCGGCGGCGCCGCCGACCAGCTGCCCACCAGGTCGCGGTAGAGGGAGGAGCGTTCCAGCAGCTCGTCGTGCGTCCCGTACGCGCACTGCAGGCCGTCCATGACGAGGACACGGTCCGCACGGCGTGCCGAGGCGATCCGGTGCGCGACCACGACCAGGGTGGTGCCGGCCCGGGAGGCGAAGGCCCGCTCGGCGCGTTCCTCCGCCTCCGGGTCCAGATGGCAGGTCGCCTCGTCGAGGAGCGCCACACAGGCGTACGAGAGCCAGGCCCGGGTCAGCGCGATCAGCTGCCGTTCGCCGGCCGACAGCGCGGCCGGGTCGACCCGGGCCCCGGGCCCGCCGTGCCGGGCGAGGAGCGGGGCGAGCCCGACCGCCTCGGCGGCGGCCAGCAGTTCGGCCTCGGGCACCGGATCCGGCCGCAGACAGCCGAGGTTCTCGGCGAACGTGCCGCTGAAAACGTACGCCTCCTGGGGAATGACGACCCGGTGCGCGTGGGCGGTGTCGCCGGACACCGGATGCCCGCACAGCCGGACCGAGCCGTGCTGGGGTCCGAGGAGACCGGCGGCCAGGGAGACGAGGGTGGACTTGCCGATGCCGCTGGGGCCGACGACGGCGAGCCGCGCGCCCCGGGGCAGGCTGAAGGTGAGGCCGTCGACGACGGGGGCGCAGGTGGGGCCGTAGGCGAAGGTGAGGCCGGAGACCGTGAGGGCGGGCGCCTTGGCGGAGGGGTGGGCGGGGCGGGCGTCCGGCCCGCTGCCGTGGTCCGCCGCCGGACCGGGCGGCACCAGGCGGCGCAGTACCACCGCGAGCCGCGAGCCACTGGTGCCCATGCCGTGGACCAGGTTCTGCAGGGCCGGCAGCAGTGACTGGGTGACATAGGCGAGCGCACCGACCAGGGCGCCGGGCGTGACGCCCTGGCGCAGCAGCCAGGGCGCCGCCAGCAGCAGCAGAACGACGGGGAGCTGACCGCCGACGGCGATCGACGCCACGCGCGGCACTCCCCAGCGGGCCAGCGAGCGGGCCGCCCTCAGCTCGGCGTCGACCCGTTCGCCGACATCGGCCGCCACCTGCTCCTCGGCACCTCCCGCGGTCACGTCCCGCAGCCCCGCACAGACGTCCCCGAGCCGGTCGGCGAGGCGTTCGTCGGCGACGAGGAACGCCTCCTGGCGGTGGGCCAGCGGGCGCATGCTCGCCGCGAACAGTCCCACGCCGACGACCAGCGGGGGAGCGACCACGAGCAGCAGGGGCGGCGCCAGCGAGGCCAGCCCGATCAGTGCGCCCCCGGCCGTGAAGACGAAGGAACGGGAGACCATCACGACACCGGCGAAGGTGTCCCGGGCGATCTCCACCTGCTGGGTCAGCGCGGAGAGCGCCCCGCCGTCCGCCTCCCGCACCCCGCGCGCCACCACCCGCTCCACAAGCCGGTCCCGTAACGGCTCGACGAGCTCGGCGACCGCCCTGTAGACCCGTCCGGTGCCGTACGCCCCCACGGCGACCGCGAGCGCGGCGATCCCGAGCCACCCGAGTCCGACGTCCGAGCGGCCGCGCAGGAACCCCTCGTCGAGGGCGCGGGCGAGGGCGTATCCCATGAGGAACGTCTGGGCGGTCTCCAGCACGGACCACAGCACGAGCCGCACGACCACGCGCCGCCGCCCCCGCAGAAACCGCAGCCCGCGTGTGCGTAGACCGTCGGTTCCGGTCCGCCCCTGCCCGGCGTGCTCACCCCCCGGCATCAGCGAACACCTCCCGGTAGCCCCTTTCGCGCCACAGTTGCGCATGCGTCCCCACCGCCCGCACCCGCCCCCCGTCCAGCCACGCCACCGCGTCCGCGCGGGCCGCGGTGGAGATCCGGTGGGCGACGACCACCCGGGTACCGACCGGGGAGCGGTGCAGCAGGGCGTCGACGACATGGTGTTCGGTGACCGTGTCGAGGCTGGACAGCGCGTCGTCGAGGATGAGCAGCCGGCTGTCGCGGGCCAGCACCCGGGCGAGGCCGAGGCGCTGCCGCTCGCCCCCGGAGAGGGGCGCGGCCCGGCAGGGGGTGGCGTAGCCGTCGGGCAGCCGGCGTACGAACGTGTCGGCGTGGGCGGCGGCGGCACCGGCCCTGATCCGGCGGGGCGACGCCTGATCGACGCCGAAGCCGATCGTGTCCGCGACTGTCTCCCCCAGCAGGGCGGGACGTTCGAAGGCGCAGCCGACCGCACGGCGCAGCTCGGCGTGGTCCAGTTCGGGCAGCGGCACGCCGTCCAGGAGCACGGTTCCCTCGTCGGGGTCTGCCAGGCGTCCGGCGAGGGCCGCCAGAAGGGACTTGCCCGCGCCCGAGCGGCCGACCACGGCGAGCGTGCTGCCCCCGGGCACGACCAGGTCGACGCCGTCCAGGAGCGTACGTCCGCCACGGCGGGCGGTGACCCCGCGCAGCTCCAGCCGGCCCCGCCCCGCAGGCAGCCGGCGGCTCCCGTACGGCGTCACCGGCTCGGCCAGCACCTGGCCGAGGCGTCGGGCCGACGCCCGCGCCCGGACCAGCCCCGACAACTGCCCGACCAGGACACCGACCCCCGCCGCCAGGACGGCGTACCGCGAGGCGGCGAGCATCTCGCCCACCGTCAGCCGGTCCCGGACCAGCAGGACGCCCGCCACGGCCACGACCCCCAGCTGCAGCGCCGGAGCCAGCGCGACCGCTCTGGCCGCCGCGCGCCCCTGGACGTGCCACATCCGGCGGCCCGCGCGGGCGAGCTCGGGCAGCGGCCGCAGGACCCTGGCCGTCTCCCGGCCCGCTGTCCCGCACGCGGCGATGGTGCGGGCTCCGCCGATCGCCTCCGCGAGCCCGCTCGCGATCCGTCCCTGGGCATCCTGGTAGCCGGCCACACACCGTGACGAGTCCAGGGTGAAGGCCCGCAGCAGCAGGGCGAGCACCGGCGCCCCGGCCAGGAACACCGCCGCCAGCCACGGGTCGAGCAGGCCGAGTGCCACCACCGCTCCGACCGGCCCGGCGACCGCGGCCAGCAGCGCGGAGACGGCGGCGGGCGCGGTCCCGGCCTGCGCGGCGTTGCCGATCAGCCGGGCCACCAGCTCGCCGGACCCGAACCGCGCCCCGGCCCGTGGCCCCACGGCGAGCAGATGCCCGGCCAGGCGGTACCGCAGCAACGCCGTGGCGCGGGCGGTCGTGGTGCCCCCCAGCACGGTCTCGACGGCGTCGAGCACGGCGAGCAGCAGCACGAGACCGGCGCACCACAGAACCCAGCGCATGGCCCCCGACCCGCCCGGGTGTGCCAGCAGCAGGTCGAGGGCCCGCCCCAGGGTGAAGGGCAGGGCCAGGCTCAGCCCGGTCGAGGCCGTGGCCACCAGGAACAGGGCCGCACAACGCCCCCCGGTGCGGCGCACGGTGGTACGCAACGGCGAGGCGGTGTCGTCGGCCGGGGGACGCCGGTCGTGGGTGGCTGTCGTCATTCGGGTGGACCCTCCGACGGGGGGTGACCGACCGCCGGGCGGCCCTCCGCGGATGGGAGTGACCGCCCGGCATCCTTGCCTGAGGTGCTCAGAGACAGAGGGTGACGCTGGCCGCGCTCACGCAGGACAGCAGACTCAGCGTGCTGTTCCCGCCCGTGGCGGCGGTCTCGTCGGACTCCATCGTCTGAAGGTCGAGCAGTGCCATGTCGATTCCTTTCGTCGGTCCCGGTGAGTCCGGGTTCCCCCTGTGGGGACGGGTGTCGCGTCACGACTCCTGGTGCGGAGCCGCGTCATGGGGCCGCCGTCGCGGCGGGAGGAAGGGCAGAGCTGCGGGGGCCGTCTCGTCGAGGGCCGCGCCGAGCGCGAGCAGACAGCCCGCGGTTCCGGTGCCCAGGTCCATGGAGAGCCTCATCATCTGGTGCCCGGGGAAGGCCAGTTGGCCCTGGTACGACATCGCGTACCAGCCGAGCCCGTCGATCTGTTCCCGCCGCCGCGCCTCGGGGGCGCCGGTGCGGGCAAGGTGCAGGATCATGCCGGCCCTGCCCTGGAACAGACCGGGCTGTGCGTAGAAGCGTGACGCGGCGGAGGTCAGGATCCGGTCGCGGGCCTGCCCGAACTCCTCGCGCCCGTCGGCGTGGGCACGGGACGGCTTCTCGGACGCGCCGAGCGCCAGCCAGTCGTCGAGGACCAGACCGATCCCCACGCTGCCGTCCCCGAGGTACGGCATGGTCCGCCACCCCTCGTCGACCTCCAGGCCGCCGCCCCGCTGCACGACGCAGCAGTCCAGGTCCCGGCGCAGCGCCGTACCGGCCGCGTCGAGCAGCGAGGGATCACCTGACACCTCGTACTGCCTCAGGAACAGCAGCGCGGGCCCGCTCGCGCCCCGCAGCAGCCCGGCGCGCCGTTTCTTCGGGTCCGGGAGCGGCTCGGCCAGGCGGCTCACCAGGATGTCCGTGACGTCCTGGGCCCGTTCGGCGAGCTCCGTCCTCCCTGTCGTGTGCGCCAGCCGGCCCAGGACCAGGCCAAGTCCGGCGAGGCCGCCCCGCAGATCCGAGGAGAGCTTGTGCCACTTCTCCCCGAGGACGACGTCGATCAGGTCCAGCGCCCGCCCGCTGTGCCCGAGAAGGTCGAGCACATGGGCGACGCCCGCGAGACCGTCGTACAGCCCGAGCGGCGTGCCCACCGGTACGGGGTCGGTGTGGGCCAGCAGCCAGCGTTCGCCCTCCTCGTACCGCTCGGCGCCCGCCTGGGACAGCGCGTACAGCACCCCGGCCGCGCCGTGTGCGATCCCTAGTCCGCCGCCGTCGGAGAACTGGGTGATGTCGCCGGGGAAGAGCCGGTCGTCGCGTTCGGGGGTGGCGGAGGCGAGGATCGCCTTCACCATCGAGTCGCGGCTGAACGGCCAGTCACCGGGCTCGACGGGAGCGGCGCGCGGTGACGGTACGGGGTGGGCGGCCCCCCGCGGGGACACCTCACGGGTGATCTCGGCGACCGCCTCGTCCAGAAACTCCGCCGGTACGTCCGGGAACTGGCCGGCGATCACCTCGGCCAGGTGGGGCGCCTTGCCGCGGTCCACCACGAACAGAGTGGTCAGGGGCATGAAGAGCGCGAGCCGCAGACACGCCAGCGCGTACCGGTCGACGTCCACGCCCCTGCGGTCGGGCGGGGCGAAGAACCCGGGGTGGGCGACGACCTGGCGGCCCCGCTCCTCGGCCGGTGCCGCCGCCTCGAAGTCGACCAGGGACACCGACTCCTCGTCGGGCGCGACCATGATGTTGAAGATGTGCAGGTCGTTGAAGACGATCCCGCGTGCGTGCACCGCCTCGACGGTCTCCTCGACCGCGCGGTGGATACGCAGCGCCCACCGGGTGTAGGCGGCCACCGCCCGCGGATCGGGGTCGTGGGTGAGCAGCGGGTGGCGCTCGGCGAAGAAGGCGTTGAGGGGGCGGCCCTCGATGAAGTCCATGACGAGGAAGCGGTGGTCCCCGAGCGTGAACCAGTCGCGCACCTGAGGCACCGTGCCGAGCCCGGAGACCTGCTCCAGCGCGGCGCGTTCGCGCTCCAGCCGGGTGATCGCGTCCGCGCCGTCGGCCGCCAGCCCCGCGTGCGGACGCCCCTCCTTCAGGACGACCCGGCGTCCGTCGCGGGTGTCGGTGCCGACGTACACGCCGCCGCCGTTGGAGAAGTGCAGGGCCTTCTCGATGCGGTACGGCAGGTCGGTGACCGTCGTCGCGTTGCGGGCCGCGAGCTGCGTCTCCAGGAAGGCGGGCAGCCGCACCCACTCCGGGACCTGGAAGGAGGGCGCGCGCCGGTCCGGCACCAGCCGTCCCTCGCCGTCCAGCACCGCCGGCACGAGCGAGCCGCGCTCGTCGACGACGAAGGAGCGCGCGAACGCCCCGTAGCGGACGTACAGCGGGCCCTCCTGCCAGCGCAGGTCGGTGAGGATGTACGGCCCCTCGCAGCCCTCCAGCTGCCCGCCCAGTTCGGTCAGCACCTCGTGCAGGCGGTCCGCGTCGGCCGGATAGACCGTCACGAACTTCCCGCTGCCGTCCCGGCCCGCGTACTTGGTGTTCCGCAGATGCAGCAGATGGGGGCCCGGCAGGAACTTGAACGGGATGCCGCGCGGCACGCAGTAGTCCCAGACCGCCGCGGCGGTCCGCTCCGCGTTCGCCCGGGTGGCCGAGGCATGCACCTTCCAGCCCTGGGTGGGTCCGGGGAGCGGGTCACCGTCCGGGCCGAGCGGCGTCAGTGCCAGCCAGTCGCCGATCCGTCCCGCACGCCAGCCCTCCGGTACCGCCCGGCGGGCCGTCTCGAACAGGGGAGCGGCCTCGCCCGGTGCGGACAGCCGGTCCGGTGTCTCGTAGAAGTGCTGGTCGGCGAGCGCGTACACCTCGTAACGCTGGTCCATGCCCACCTCCTCGTTGGCTGCCACCGAGCCTTCCAGCCCGTGGACGGGTCCCGACAGTCACGGCTGTCACGAGACCGCTGTGCGGAACGCACGAGTGCGGTCGGGGGCGCGGACTGGTCCGACCGGTGCCGCGGAACGCCGCAGGGGCTGCGCCTGAGCCCCATACGCGCTGTAATGACGAACGTGGTCAGTGAGGGCGCGGGACGCGGCACGAGATCGGTGCGTGCCGAACTTGCCCTCAAATCGCTCACCGATCTCGACCCCCGCGAGCGCCTCCGACGCGTCCTCGAACAGACGCTCGTCTTCGCGGGCGCGACCGTCGCCGCCGTCTACGCCCCGGGCGACACCGGTGACCTCCTGTGTCTCGTCGAATCGGCTGGTGTGCCCCGCACGCTGTACGGCCTGCGCGACAGCTACCCCGTGGCCGCCCACTCGCCCGCCGCCGACGCCCACCGCACCGGACAGCCGGTATGGCTCGGCCCCGACGAACTCGCCAACTGCGCCGAGTCCCGGCGCATACCGGCCGGTGACGTCCATCTGGCCGCCCTGCCCGTCCGCGCGGGTGCGGCGGTCGGTGACGGCGGCTGTCTGCTCGTCGTCACGGAGAGTCGCGGCGGCTTCGACGACGAGGCCCGGCAATGCCTCGGTCTGCTCGCCGACGCTGTCGCATGGTCCGCCCCGGGCCTGGCCGCGGACCCCGGCGAACTGCCGGCCAACGCCTTCAGCCTCGCCATGAACAGCGGGCGCGTCGAGGTCGGTGACGAACTCCTCGAACTGTTCGCGCTCGACCGCTCCGACTTCGACGGCAAGGTCGAGAGCCTGCTCGGCCTGACCGTGCCCGAGGACCTGCCCTCCCTGATGTCCGTCGTCGAGGCCGACCACATGTCCATCGGCGACCGGGAACTGGAGTTCCGGGTGTTCCAGCCCGCCGGCCCGCCGAGGTGGCTCAGGCTGCGCGGGCGGCTCGTGACCGCCGGGGAGGGCCGGCCCGCCCGGCTCGTGGGCACGGTCGGCGACGCCTCCACCCTGCGTTCCGGTGTCATCGACGTGGCCCGCGTCCAGCGCCTCGCCGCCGCCCTGGCCACCGCCGGGACCGTCCGTGACGTCAGCCGGGCCGTCGTCACCGCGCTGCGCGAGCCGCTGCGGGCCGACCGGATCGCCCTCGCGGAACTGGAGAACGAACGGCTCGTCGTCACTGTCCTCGACCCGCCGGAACCCGAGGCCTGGCCCGAGCTGTGGCGGCTCGAATGGCGCTCCGAGTGGCCCGAGTCGCCCGTGCGAGCCATGCCCACGCTGGCCGCCGCCCTGCGCGAGGGCCGCGCCGCCATCTGGCCCGCGGGCACCGAGGTGGAGCCCGCGCTCGAAGGCGTCGGCCCCGGCGGACTCGCCGTACTGCCGCTGCCAGCCGGCGGCCGGATGGCCGGCGTCTGCCTGATCGGGTGGGACAGCCCGCACGAGTTCGGCACAGACGAACGCGCCCTGCTCACCGCCGCCGCCGGCCTCGCGGGCCAGGCCCTGACGCGCGCCCACGCCTTCGACGCCGAACACGAACTCGTCGGGATGCTCCAGCGCTCCCTGCTGCCCCGCCGCCTGCCCAAGCTGCCCGGCGGGGTCGCCGAGGCCCGCTACCTCCCGACCACCGAGGGACTGGAGGTCGGCGGCGACTGGTACGACGTGATCCCCCTCCCCGACAACCACGTCGCCCTCGTCATCGGCGACGTCCAGGGCCACAACGCGGGCGCCGCCACCCTCATGGGCCAGATGCGCACCGCCCTGCGCGCGTACGCCGTCGAGGGCCACCCGCCGGACGTCGTCGTCTCCCACGCCAACCGTCTCCTTGTCGACATGGAGACCGACCTCTTCGCGACCTGCTGCTATGTCGAGGTCGACATGGAGGAGGGCACCGCCTGGTACGTCCGCGCGGGTCACCTCCCGCCGGTCGTCCGCCACCCCGACGGCACCACCGAGGTCACCGAGTCCGACGTCGGCCCCCCGCTCGGCGTGCTGCCCCGGGCCGAATACCCGATGAGCCTGCTCCGCCTCCAGCCCGGCACCCTGCTCGCCCTCACGACCGACGGTCTCGTCGAGTCCGCGGAGATCGACATCGAGGACGGCCTCGACGGCCTGGCCGCCGGCCTCGCCGCCGCCGACCCCGCCCACCTCGGCCTCGTCGCCGACGCCCTGCTCGCCGGCGCCAACCGCAACGACGACGTGGCCCTGCTCCTGCTGCGCTACGACGGAATGGAGCAGCGCCCGCTGCGCGAGAGCTGGACCGTGTGGCGGGTGCCCGAGGCGGTCCGGCACGCCCGCCGCTTCAGCCGGCGCACCCTGCGTGCCTGGGGCATGGCGGGCGAGGCGGGAGTCCAGGAGAACATGGACACCGTGCTCCTCGTCGTCTCCGAACTGGTGACCAACGCTCTCGTGCACACCGACGGCCAGGTCCGTCTCGACCTCACCCTCTTCAACGGCCGGCTGCGTGTCGCCGTCGCCGACAACTCGCCCCGCACTCCCATCCGGCCGACGAACATCGGCTGGGAGGCCACCGGCGGCCGGGGCATGCTCCTGGTCGAGGCCATGTCGGCGGCCTGGGGAACCGTCCCGGTCAGCGGCGGCAAACAGGTGTGGAGCGAGATCGCGCTGGAGCCCGAGAGCCGCCCGCACCGGTCACTCTGAGGCACCGGATATCACGTCGTGGGAAATCGAAGCTAGGGTGAACGGATGAAGGCTCTCGTGCTCTCCGGCGGCGCCGGCACACGGCTTCGGCCGATCACACATACCTCCGCGAAGCAGCTCGTGCCCGTGGCCAACAAGGCCGTGTTGTTCTACGGCCTGGAATCCCTCGCCGAAGCGGGCATCACCGAGGTAGGCATGATCGTCGGTGACACCGCGGCCGAGATCGAGGAAGCGGTCGGCGACGGAACGAAGTTCGGCCTGAAGGTCACCTACATCCCGCAGGAGCGACCCCTGGGCCTCGCCCACGCCGTGCTGATCGCACGGGACTTCCTCGGTGATGACGACTTCGTCATGTACCTCGGCGACAACTTCATCGTCGGCGGCATCAGCGACCTCGTCGACGAGTTCCGCAGACTGCGCCCCGACGCCCAGATCCTGCTCACGCAGGTGCCCGACCCGCGCTCCTTCGGTGTCGCCGAACTCGACGCGGACGGCCAGGTGATCGGCCTGGAGGAGAAGCCCGAGAACCCGAAGAGCGACCTCGCGCTCGTCGGCGTGTACCTCTTCACCCCGGCGATCCACGACGCCGTACGCGCCATCAGCCCTTCCTGGCGAGGCGAGTTGGAGATCACCCACGCCATCCAGCACCTCATCGACGCCCGGGCCGACGTACGATCCACGCTCATCAAGGGCTACTGGAAGGACACGGGGAACGTCACCGACATGCTGGAGGTCAACCGCATGGTCCTGGAGGGCCTGGAGCGGCGGATCGACGGGGACGTGGACACCGCGTCCGAGACCATAGGGCGGGTGGTGATCGAGGAGGGCGCGAGCATCAGCCGCTCACGCATCGTCGGACCCGTCGTCATCGGCGCCGGAACCGTCGTCAGCGACTCCTACGTGGGGCCGTTCACCTCCGTCGCGGAGAACTGCCGGATCACCGACAGTGAGCTGGAGTTCTCCATCGTGCTGCGCGACTCGTCCATCGCCGGAGTGGGCCGCATCGAGTCCTCGCTCATCGGCAGGCATGTCGAGGTGACCCCGGCCCCCAGTGTTCCCAGTGCCCACCGACTCGTCCTCGGAGACCACAGCAAGGTGCAGATCCACTCATGAACCTCCTCGTCACCGGCGCCGCCGGATTCATCGGCTCCACGTACGTCCGCACACTCCTCGCGTCCGACGCCCCCGACGCGCCCCGGATCACCGTGCTGGACAAGCTCACGTACGCGGGCACCCTGGAGAACCTGCCGGTCGGGCACCCCCGGCTGAAGTTCGTCCAGGGCGACATCTGTGACGCCGAACTGGTCGACGAACTGATGGCCGAGGCCGACCAGGTGGTCCACTTCGCCGCCGAGTCCCACGTGGACCGCTCCATCGACGGCGCCGCCGACTTCGTCCGCACCAACGTCCTGGGCACCCAGACCCTGCTGGACGCGGCCCTGCGCCACGGCGTCGGCCCCTTCGTGCACGTCTCCACCGACGAGGTGTACGGCTCGATCGAGTCCGGCTCCTGGCCGGAGGACCACCCGCTGGCCCCCAACTCGCCCTACTCGGCGTCGAAGGCGTCCTCGGACCTGCTCGCCCTCGCCTACCACCGCACCCACGGCCTGGACGTGCGCGTCACCCGCTGCTCCAACAACTACGGGCCGCACCAGTTCCCCGAGAAGGTCATCCCGCTCTTCGTCACCAACCTGCTGGACGCCGAGAAGGTCCCGCTGTACGGCGAGGGCCTGAACGTCCGCGACTGGCTGCACGTCGACGACCACTGCCAGGGCGTCGACCTGGTGCGCACCGGCGGCCGGCCCGGCGAGGTCTACAACATCGGCGGCGGCACGGAGCTGAGCAACAAGGAGCTCACCGCGCTGCTCCTGGAGGCGTGCGGGGCGGGCTGGGACAGCGTGGAGTACGTCGAGGACCGAAAGGGCCACGACCTGCGCTACTCCGTCGACTGGACCAAACTCCACGACGAGCTGGGCTACACCCCGCGCCACGACTTCGCGGCCGGACTGGCCGCCACCGTCGCCTGGTACCGCGACAACCGCGCCTGGTGGGAGCCCCTCAAGCGGCGCGTCGGCGCGGGCGAGAAGGACGAGCAGGCCGAGAAGCAGGTGCGCGGATGAAGTGGCTGGTGACCGGCGCCGCAGGCATGCTCGGCCGCGACACCGTCGAGGAACTCCTCAGGCGCGGTGAGAGCGTCGTGGGCCTCGCCCGCGCCGCACTGGACATCACCGACCCCGACGAAGTGCGGCGCGTCCTCGCCGCCCATGAGCCCGGTCTGGTCGTCAACTGCGCCGCCTACACCGCCGTCGACGACGCCGAGACGGACGAGGAGACGGCGCTGCGCATCAACGGCGTCGGACCGCGTCTGCTGGCCCAGGCCTGTGCCGAGCACGGCGCCCGTCTGATCCAGGTGTCCACCGACTACGTCTTCGACGGCGAGGCCCGCGGCACTCCGTACCCCGAGGACCACACCCCGGCCCCGCGCACGGCGTACGGCCGCACCAAACTCGCTGGTGAACAGGCCGTCCTGGCCACGCTCCCGGCCGCGAGTGCCGTCCTGCGCACGGCTTGGCTGTACGGCGCCCACGGTGGCAACTTCGTGCGTACGATGATCGACCTGGAGGCGCGTCGGGACACCCTCGACGTCGTCGACGACCAACGCGGCCAGCCCACCTGGAGCGCCGACGTCGCCGCACGCATCGCCGACCTCGGACCCCGGATCGGCCCCGAGGTCAACGGCGTCCTGCACGCCACCAACTCCGGCGAAACCACCTGGTTCGAGCTGGCGCGCGAGGTGTTCCGTCTCATCGACGCCGACCCGGACCGGGTGCACCCCACCACCAGCGCGGCCTTCACCCGGCCCGCACCCCGGCCCGCATACAGCGCCCTCGGCCACGGCCGCTGGCAGCAGACCGGTCTCGGACCCCTCCGAGACTGGCGTACCGCCCTGCACGAAGCACTGCCACACATCCGCAAGGAGATTTCCTCGTGAAACGCCATGAGTTCCTCCGGGAGCTCCACAAGGTCAGCGCGAACAGGAACTACCTGGAGATCGGCGTCAACGACGGCCGAAGCCTGACCCTGTCCCGGGTACCGAGCATCGCGATCGACCCCGCGTTCAAGGTGGTCTCGGAGATCCGCTGCGACGTCCATCTCGCGAAGGCGACCAGCGACGACTTCTTCGCGCGGCAGAACCCCCTCGCCCATCTCACGGGCGGCCGGCACCCGCTGCGCAACCTGGCCCGCAACCGCAGCCCGTTCGGCTACTGGCAGCGCACCACGCTCGACCTGTCGTTCATCGACGGGATGCACCTGTTCGAGTACGCGCTGCGCGACTTCATCAACGTCGAGAAGCACTCGGACTGGGCCAGCGTCATCGTCCTCGACGACATGCTGCCGCGCAGCATCGACGAGGCCGCCCGCGACCGGCACACCGACGCCTGGACCGGCGACGTCTACAAGCTGACCGAGATCCTCGCCCGGTACCGCCCCGACCTGGTCACGGTCCTCGTCGACACCGCGCCCACCGGACAGCTCATCGTCTTCGGCGCCGACCCCGAGAACACCGTCCTGCAGGACAAGTACGACGAGATCATCGCGGAGTTCGAAGTCCCGGACCCGCAGAAGGTGCCCGAGAGCGTTCTGGAGCGGACGCCCGCGATCAAGCCGGAGACCCTGGTCGAGGCCGGCTTCTGGGCCCCGCTCGTCAAGTCACGCAACCGCGGCACCAAGCGCTCGCGAGGCTGGGAGCAACTGCGGCGCAGCCTGCAGCCGCTGAGCACCAGCCGCTGACGCGGAACCGAACGAGAGACCGCGGCCCGGCAGCTCTTCAGCTGCCGGGCCGCGGGTCGCTCCTGTGTCGGCGACCGGTGAACAGGCCTCCGACACACGGGAGTTACCTGGTGTCGCGCAGTCCCGCGCAGTACGCCGCGCACTCCGCGTACGACGGCAGCAGCCCGGCCCGCTCCGCCTCCGCCAGGGTCGGCGCCTCGGCGTCCTTCTCCGACAGCACCGGCTCGATGCCCTCGGGCCAGGCGATGCCCAGCGCAGGGTCGAGCGGATGCACCCCGTGCTCACGCCCCGGCGCATACCCCGTCGAACACATGTACACCACGGTGGCGTCGTCGGTGAGCGCCATGAACGCGTGCCCGAGCCCCTCCGCGAGGAACACGGCGTGCCGGGTCTCGTCGTCCAGCCGCACCGCCTCCCACTGACCGTAGGTGGGTGAGCCGACCCGGATGTCGACCACGACGTCCAGGACCGCACCGCGCACGCATGTCACGTACTTGGCCTGGCTCGGCGGCACGTCCGAGAAGTGCACCCCGCGCAAAACGCCCCGGCGCGAGACCGAGCAGTTGGCCTGTGCGAGGGAGAGGTCGTAGCCGGTGGCCTCGCGGAACTCCTCGCCCCGGTACCACTCGTGGAAGGTCCCCCGGTCGTCCGGGAAGATCTTCGGCTCCAGTACCCAGGCGCCTTCGATGTCCAGTGCTCGCATGCTGTCAGGCTCCGTTTCCGCGTCGCAGCCCGGCCTTGCGCGCGATCTTCCCAAGGGTGCGCCGCGCCTTGCGGACCAGCCGCTGCCCGGTGCTCGGCCCGGCCGGCTTGGCGGGCCGCGCGACCTGGACGCGGCCGGCCCTGGCGCTGAGGCTGACGGACATCGCCAGGAAGCGCGGCTCACCGGCCTCCGGGGCCGGACAGAGCGCGGGCTTCCAGGTCCCGTCGGCCAGTGCGCCGCCGGGCAGCGTCGCCTCGACGAACGCCCCGGAACCGTCGGGGACGCCGGACAGCGTGCCGGACACCTCCACGGGCCCGGTGACCGCCGGGGAGGTGAGCCGCAGCAGCGTCTTGGTGTCGCCGGGCACGTACAGGGGCAGCGCCACGCGCAGGCGGTCACCCGTGACGGTGACATCGTCCGGCTTGAGGCGGCCGAGGCCGACGCCCTTGACCGCGCGGTCGACGTCCAGGGACAGCGTGGCCTGCTTCGCGGTCCAGTACGGCAGGACCACCCGGCCGGCGACCACACCGGCCGGAGGCACCGGACGGGGGTCCAGCTTCACCGGGCCGAGACGGCACTCACGGGTCCAGCCGCCCTGCTTGATCCGGACGAACACGTCGAACAGACCGCCGCCCAGCGCCACGCCGCCCGCCGCCGTGCCGGGGTCGACGGTGGCCGTGCCGCGCAGCACCAGCCGCACCTGACCGTCCTCGTCGGCCGGAAGGGTCTCGCGGGTCAGCTCCACCGGCTGGAAGAACTGGGCGGCCGTGGCCCGCTCCCGCACCAGGAAGTCCGCCGTCGCGCTCCCGAACCTGGCGACCGTGGACGCGCCCACGCGGGCGATCGCGTTGTCGGCGTCGGTGGGTGTGCCGTCCAGGTCGGCGCCGTCGCTGTCGTCCTCGGCGGGGAACGTCATCGGCCTGCCGTGCGAGGTGAACTCGGCGGTGAAACCGACGTGCAGGACACCGCCCTGCCACTCCACGCTCTGCGGGGTGGCCGTGGGGGCGAGCGACGCCTCCCACTCGGCGAACGCCACCACGTCGTCCAGCCGGTCGGCGGCGATCAGTGCCGCCACGATCCGCTGCGCCTCCTGCATACCGTTCGCGACACCCGGGCCGAAGCGCTCGACGACGACCCCGCGGATCTCGTCGAACATCTCCTTGCGGTAGTCCTCCGGCAGCTTGAGGAGACGGTTGCCGCGCATGCGCTCGACCATCTCGTTGCGCAGCCACCGCCGGAAGAGGCGGTCGCGCACCGGGCCCGGCTCGGTGTACCGCTCGACGACGTCGAGGGCCTCGCGCAGGTTGCGGAAGTAGCCGACCGGGTCGAAGCGCTGGAATCCCGCGTTCGAGGCGTCGTCGCGCTTGACGTGGTAGTAGCAGACGTAGTCGCTGAGTACGGAGACGTTGTCCGCGCGCAGATACGCCTCGGTCACGAAGACATGGTCCTCAAGGCGCCGCCGGCCCTCGGGGAAGCGCAGACCGATGCGGTCGAGGAACGCGCGGCGGAGCATCTTGTGGGGGGTGAGGCTGTCGATCAGCGGGGCGTTCTCGACACTGGCCTTCGGGTGGTTGTGCCGGAACAGCTCGACCGGCACCGGCCGGCCCTTGCCGGCCATCTTGCCGACGATCACATCGGCGCCGTTGGCCACGCCGTACTCGTACATCCGCTCAAGGGCCTCGTCGCCGAGGTAGTCGTCGTTGTCGACGAACATGACGAACTCGCCCTGCGAGGCCTCGATGCCGACGTTGCGCGGCTTGCCCGACCAGCCCGAGTTCTCCTGGTGGATGACCTGGAAACGCGGGTCCGTGGCGGCGAGCTCGTCCAGCAGGGCCGGGGTGTCGTCGGTGGAACCGTCGTCGACGAGGATCACTTCGTACTCGTCGGCGGGCAGCGACTGCCGCAGCAGCGACGCGACGCAGTCCTCGATGTACGGTCCCGGGTTGTACACCGGAACGATGACGCTGACCTTGACCGGCATGCGGCTGGAAGCCCCCTTTTGGCTCTACTCCCCGTTTCCGCAACGGCACGGTCCGGGCTGCCTGATACTAACCGCGCGCGGGTCTCCGCGACCTGCCGGGGCGTGGCACCCGAGGGGCGCGCCCGCGCCTCACGGGGGCGCGGGGTTGTGTCCATATGCGGCTCCGCCGCGCGGGCGCGACCAGCCACGACGGCGCCGCAGCCGCGCGACGACACATCGCGGCACCCCCAGCAGCGCGTCTACGCTCGCCTTCGTGCACCTTCTGCTCCTCTCCGACACCCACCTCCCCAAACGCGCCAGGCAACTGCCGGCGGCACTCCTCGCGGAACTCCCGCACGCCGACGTCGTGTTCCACGCGGGCGACTGGGTCGACACGGACACGCTCGACCTGTTGGAGAGCCGCTGCCGCCGTCTGATCGGCGTGTACGGCAACAACGACGGCCCCGGTCTGCGGGCCAGACTCCCCGAGGTGGCGTACGCCGATCTGGGCGGCCTGCGCTTCGGGGTCGTCCACGAGACGGGCCCCGCCCAGGGCCGCGAGGCCCGCTGCGCCGCCCGCTTCCCCGACCTCGACGTCCTCGTGTTCGGCCACAGTCACATCCCGTGGGACACCACGGCGGACACCGGCCTGCGGCTGCTGAACCCCGGCTCGCCGACCGACCGGCGCAGCCAGCCGCACTGCACGTACATGACGGCGACGGTGACGGACGGCGGTCAACTCGCCGACGTGGAACTGCACAGGCTGCCGCCCCGGCTGACCTAACCCGCCTTCGGCGGATGGATGGCGCCGGCCGTCGCCGTCAGCGCCACTCCGCTGCCGCCCCAGCGCAGGGCGACGATCTCGGCGGCCACGGACACCGCCACCTCCTCGGGCGTACGGGCGCCGAGGTCCAGCCCGATGGGGGAGCGCAGCCGGGACAGCTCGGGCGCGGTGAGGCCGGCCTCCGTCAGCCGGCGCAGGCGTTCGTCGTGGGTGCGGCGGCTGCCCATCGCCCCGAT
Source organism: Streptomyces sp. ADMS (assembly GCF_033441795.1). Taxonomy (NCBI): domain Bacteria; kingdom Bacillati; phylum Actinomycetota; class Actinomycetes; order Kitasatosporales; family Streptomycetaceae; genus Streptomyces; species Streptomyces sp. ADMS. Next base: position 107,810 of record NZ_JAVFVX010000009.1, read on the forward strand.
GTAGGCGGCGGGTCGGCGCAACGCCTCCTCCAGCAGCGGTACGTCGAACTTCGGGTCGTGGGTCAGTACGCAGATCACCGTGCGCTCGTCGGTCTCCGTGCCGCTCAGGCAGCGGTGCGGCCAGTCGACGACCACCTCGACGCCCTCGGGGAAGCGCTTCGGGGTGGCGAAGACCGGGCGGGCGTCGCAGACGGTGACCCGGTAGCCGAGGAAGGCGCCGATCCGGGCCACGGCGGCGGCGTAGTCGATGGCACCGAAGACGAGCATGCGGGGCGGGGGCGCGAAGGAGTGCAGGAACACGGTGACCGCGTCCTCGCGGCGCTCACCGTGGGGCCCGTAGTGCCGCAACCCCGTTGCTCCCAGGGCGAGTTCGCCGCGTGCGTCGGCGGTGACGGCCACGTCCAGGCCGGTCGCGCCCAGGGTGCCGGACACCCGGTCGGGCCAGACGCCGAGCGTGGCGCCGCGCGCCGCCGGACCGTCGGTCACGGTGGCCACGGTCACCGGCCGGCCCGCTGCCACCGTCTCCGCGACCGCCGCGAAGGAGGGGTCGATGGCGGGAGTGAGGGGCCGCACCAGCACCGTGATCTCACCGCCGCAGGTCAGCCCTACCGCGAAGGCGTCCTCGTCGCTGTAGCCGAAGGTCTCAAGGCGTGCCTCACCGCTCGCCACGACCTCCTGGGCCAGCTCGAACACCGCGCCCTCGACACACCCCCCGGACACACTGCCCACCACCTCGTCACCGGGTCCCACAGCCATCGCGGCCCCGGGATCACGGGGCGCGCTACGGCTCACCGAGACGACGGTGGCGAGTCCGAACGGCTCGCCCGCCGCGTACCAGCGCCCGAGCGCCGGGAGAATGTCGCGCACGATTCGCTCCTTTTGTCACCCATGTGACTTGATCATCTCCCATGAGCGTCAAAAGCTGAAGATTACTCAACAGTCAGTTGGTATTGACGACTCCTGATGCGCGCGGGACTGTAATGGACATGTCGAAGTTGCGCGTGCATCTGCTCGGCGTACTGGTACTGGTCACGGGTTTCCTGACCACCGTCGGCTCCCAGCCCGCCCGGGCCGACACTCTTTGGTTCGACTCACCTACCTCCACCACCCTCACCGTCCAGAACGGTCGTTTCACCGACGCTCTGGGCCGCGAGGTCGTGCTCCGCGGCTACAACGTCTCCGGCGAGACGAAGCTCAAGGAGAACAACGGACTGCCCTTCGCCTCGGTCGCCGACGCCAGGAAGTCCGCGACCGCGCTGCGAGCGCTCGGCGGCGGCAACAGCGTCCGCTTCCTGCTCTCCTGGGCGTACGCGGAGCCCGTCCGGGGTTCAGTGAACAGCGGCTACCTGGCCGCGGCCACCGCCCAGATGGGTGCCTTCCTGGACGCGGGCATCCGCGTCTACCCCGACTTCCACCAGGACCTCTACTCCCGTTGGCTCTTCGACTCGGACAGTTGGTACACCGGCGACGGTGCCCCCAAGTGGGCCGTCGACCTCGGCAACTACCCGGACGAGAACTGCGGGATCTGCCTCCTCTGGGGGCAGAACATCACCCAGAACGCGGCCGTGAAGGACGCGACGTACGACTTCTGGCACAACACGTACGGGATCCAGGACTCGTTCCTCGACACCGCCCAGAAGACGATGGCGTACCTCAAACAGAACCTGACGAGCGCCCAGTTCACGGGCATCGTCGGCTTCGACCCGTACAACGAACCGCATCCGGGGAACCTCGACTCGGGCCAGACCAGCCGGGCCTGGGAGAAGGACGTCCTGTGGCCGTTCTTCGTGAAGTTCCGGGCGCGGATGGATGCGGCCGGCTGGCAGGACAAGCCCGCCTTCGTGGAACCGAACATGTTCTGGAACGCCAACATCGACTTCCAGAAGGCGGAGGGCGGACTGCTCGACGCGGGGACCATCGGCCCGCGTTATGTCTTCAACACCCACTTCTACGACCAGAAGGCGATCTCCGGCATCTTCATGTGGGGCAAGGCCGAGGACGGCCAGTACGTCACCGACTTCGGCACCGTCCGTGACCGGGCCGCCGCCACCGGTACCGCGGGGATCATCAGCGAGTTCGGCCACCCGCTGGTCGGATCGGTCTCCGACAAGGCGCCGACGGTCTACAAGGCGATGTACCAGGCCCTCGACTCCCGGGTGAAGGGGGCGAATTGGTGGGCGAACGCGAGCGGGTCGGGTCCGGTGCTGTCCGGCAGCCAGTGGCAGTGGGACATCTACAACGGCCGCCACAGGGAGCTGATGAACGACAACCCCGACAAGGTGCTCACCACCGGTGACGCCTGGAACGACGAGGACCTGTCCGCCGTACGCCTCGACGACTCCGGTACGGCGGTGCTGCGGCAGGACGCCAGGATGCTGGACCGCGTCTATCCGGGCGCCACGGCCGGGACGACGCTCGCCTTCACCTACGAGGACCGCTCCCGGGACGGGTCCACGACCCTGACCTGGAACCCGGTGCCGAGTTCACTGCCCAACGTGTCCCAGCTGGTGGGCTCGGGGCAGTACGGGGTGCTGGTGTGGCGCTCGAAGGGGATCTCGGCGCCGACCGAACTCCATCTGCCGGCGTCCTTCCCGACCGCGACGACCACGGTCGTCTCCGACCTCGGCACGGTCTACGGCCCGTCGGCCTACACCAGTTCGACCCCGATCGCGGCGGGCACCGATCCCGGTAACACCGGAAGCCGCCGCCTCCTGCTCACCGCGCCGGACTCGGGGGCCCTGCACTACGCGCTGGTGACCAACGGGGCGACGGCTCCTTCGGCGACCCTGCTCAGCGCCGCGCGGGCTGAGCTGGCTTCCTGGGCCGCGTCGGAGTTCGGCTAGGCACTCTGCGGGCCCGGCGGTTCGTTGGCCGCCGGGCCGGTGGAGGCTTGTCGCGCAGTTCCCCGCGCCCCTGAAGGGGCGCGGGTGCGCAGCCGACTTCCATCAGAACTGCCCGTAAACGAGCGTCAGTTGGTTGCCGGTCCCGTCCAGTCCGCCTCGATGTGGGCGAGACGGACCCGCTGAGGGTGGTCGCCGACCGGTACGGACACCGTCTTCTGGCCGGTGGCGAAGTCGATGGCCGTGACCTGGTCGGCGCCGCTCTCGGAGATCACGCAGGACTTGCCGTCACCGCTCACCGTGGCCCAGTAGGGCTTCGAGGCGGTGACGAGCGGGCCCTCCTGGAGCGTCGTACGGTCGACGACCGTCGCGTAGTCGTCCATCGTGCCCGCGACGCACAGCTTCGTGCCGTCCGGCTTCATCGAAATGCCGTGGTGGCGCGAGTCGTTGACGAACGTGGTGCGGTCGTCGCTGGTCGCCGGGTTCTTCGGCAGGGTCTTCGTCCGGGTGATCTTGTCGGTGGCGATGTCGTACTCGAAGAAGCCGTTGAAGAACGAGACCTGGAAGTACAGCTTCGACTCGTCGGGCGAGAAGGCGGCCGGGCGGACCGCGTCCGAGTAGTCCGTGAGGCCGATGGCGTTCAGCCGGTCCCGCATGTCGATCACCTTCACCCGCTGGAAGGTGGCCGCGTCGACGACCGTGATCTTCCGGTCGCCCTTCGTGAAGTCCTGCCACGGAGCGTCCTGCGAGGTGTTGACGTCACCGATGGACATGTTCCAGATGTACTTGCCGTCCTTGGTGAAGATGTTCTCGTGCGGCTTGTCACCGGTGGCGAACGAACCCACCTGCGCGCCGGTGTCGATGTTCAGCACGTGCACGGTGCCGGAGATGGACGCGGAGACCGCGACCCGGGTCCCGTCGGGGGAGACGGCCATGTGGTCGGAGCGGTAACCCGACACGGGGAAGCGCCAGTTGATCGCCCCGGTGGCGAGGTCGATGGACACGACGTCGGCGAAGCTCGGCCGGGAGACCACCATCGACTTGCCGTCGGGGGTGGAGTACATGTCGTCGACCAGCTGGTCGTGCCCCTCCCCGACTCCGTTGCGGATGGCCATGAAGTAGATCCACTTGATCGGGTCCGCGTTGATCGCGGCCAGTCGCTGTGCCTTGTCCGGTACGACGTTGATCCGGCCGATCCTGGCGAAGTCGCCGGTGGACTCGATGACGTCCGCGGTGCCTTCCCAGTTGTTGCCGACGAACATCACCTCGCGCAGGCTCGCGGCGGTGGCGTCCTCGGCGGCGGACGCCGCGACGGCGGCCGACGCGGGGGCCGTGACGGTCAGGACGAGGGCGGCGGCCATGGCACAGAGGTGCCTGGTTCTGGAAGCAGGCATGCGTGCTCTCCCCTCCGGGAGTGAACAGATGGGCTGTGGCGGGTGCATGACATGTGGGGCAAAAGGGAGAACGTGGCTGTGGGCGTGAAACTGAACACGGTCACGTTCAGATTGGACTTACTGGAAAGTAAGGAGGGGGTGCCCTTCTCCACAAGAGTGCGTGCACGACAAACTTGGCCCCCGGACCGACGAAGGAGGGCCCATTGGCGGGCAGGCTCAGGGCGCCGACCGGCCGTTATGCGGGCAAGACGGCCGAGGAACGGCAGGCAGCACGGCGCCGGAGATTCCTGGACGCCGCGCTCCAGATGTTCGGCGACACCCCGGGCTACCGCTCGACGACCGTCGCCGCGCTCAGTGAGGCGGCCGGCCTGTCGACCCGCCAGTTCTACGAGGAGTTCCGCACCCTGGAGGACGTACTTGCCGCCCTTCACCTCCAGGTGAACGACTGGGCCGAGGAGGCGGCGCTCACCGCGCTGGCCGCCGCCGAGGGCCTGCCCCTCGCCGAACGAGCCGCCGCGATCTTCCGTGCCTACGCCGCCAACGTCACCGCCGACCCGCGCCGCATCCGCATGACCTTCGTCGAGATCATCGGCGTCAGTCCCCGCCTGGAGGAGCAGCGCCTCGCCCGCCGCTCCCGCTGGGTGAACCTCATCTGCACGGAGGCGGAGGCCGCCGTCGCCGGCGGAGAGGCGGCGCCACGCGACTACCGGCTCGCCGCGACGGCGTTCATCGGCAGCGTCAACGGCCTGCTGCACGACTGGAGCGCCGGGTGGGTGGACGCCACGCTGGACGAGGTGGTGGACGAGCTGGTGCGGATGCTGCTGGGCATCCTGCGCCCCGCCGGCTGGTTGCCCCCAGGTCCCGAGGGCGCCCGGGTCGCCGGGAGCGCTGCGGGCTCCTGACGTTCGTGGAGCACACCGCCACCGTCGCCGAGCCCGAGCGGGGCCTGCGCCGGCGAAGTCATGGAGTGCAGCGCCTGGATGCGCTGATCATGTCCCGAGCTGCCGGGCGGCGGCGTCGACGGTCTGTTCCAGCAGCGTCGCGATCGTCATCGGACCGACCCCGCCCGGCACCGGGGTGATCAGCCCGGCCCGCTCCACCGCGGAGCCGAAGTCGACGTCGCCGATGTTTCCGGGGTTGTACCCGGCGTCGATCACGACGGCGCCCGGTTTGATGTCCTCGCCCCGGATCAGCCGGGGCCGGCCCACGGCGGCGACCACGATGTCCGCCTCGCGGACGACGGACGACAGGTCCCGCGTCCGTGAGTGGCAGTACGTCACCGTCGCGTCGCGTCCCAGGAGCAGCATGCCGGCCGGCTTGCCGAGGATCGCACTGCGGCCCACCACCACGGCCCGCTTGCCCGACGGGTCGACCTCGTACTCGTCGAGCAGCCGCATGATGCCGCCGGGCGTGCAGGACACGAAGCCCGGCAGGCCGAAGCTCATCGTCGCGAAGGAGGCGAAGGTGACACCGTCGACGTCCTTCCCGGGTGTGATCGCCTCGAACGCGGCCCGCTCGTCGATGTGCGCGCCCATCGGGTGCTGGAGCAGGATGCCGTGTACACCGGGGTCGTCGGAGAGGGAGCGCAGCGTGCCGACCAGTTCCCCGGTGGTCGTCGCGGCGGGCAGCTCCACATGGCGGGACTCGACGCCGGCCTTGCGGCAGCGGTTCTGCTTCATCCGGACGTAGGTGACCGAGGCGGGGTCCGCACCCACCAGCACCGTCGCCACACAGGGCGTCGTGCCGGTGCGGCCGGTGAGGTCGGCGGCCTTCTTCGCGGTGTCACCGACGATGCGCCGGGCGAGCGAGGTGCCATCCATGAGCCGGGCCTGGGACATGATCCACTCCTGAGCTGACAGTCGTCGTCGCCCAGGCGCACGGCACGCACTCCGCGTTCACGGAACAGTGCAGCGCTCCGCGAAGGCCGCTCCCCGGTGGTTCTCCACCTCAGCGCCAGTCACGACCCGGCGCCCAGCCTAACCGAGGTCAGGAATTGTCCTCGTCCCATGCCTGCAGTACCGTCTGGTCGACGATCTTGCCGTCGCGCAGGGACAGCATCGAGCCGGCGAGGACGCGGACCCCGTCCGGGTACAGGCAGGACTCGGTGTAGGCGACCTGGTCGCCCTGGACGACGACCTGTTCCAGTTTGTGGGTCATGTCCCTGCTGTACACCTCGTTCAGCATGGCGCTGATCTCGCCACGTCCGTGCATGACCATCGGGTGGCTGGGCTGGGTGTTGTGGTCGACGACGCGCAGTTCGGCGTCGTCGGCGTAGAGCGACAGCAGTGCCGTCGCGTCCTGTCCTTCGATGCCCCGGCGCAGTGCTTCGGTGTCGAAGGCGGAGCTTGCCGTGGTGCCCATGGTGACCTCCTCCGAGGGCTGCGGCCCGGTCGGGCGCGGGCCGCGAGGGTCCTCTCCTCCTGAGCGTCCTCCGTCCCGGGAACCTCGGCAAACGCAGACGGAGGATGAGCCTGACGGGTGAGCGGTACGGGGTGCCCGTGTCCGGTGCGGGGCGTGGGCCGTTGCTGAATACATGATCTCAACACGACGAATCGCCGCCGCCGTTGGTCTCGCCGTCGGCGTCACCGGCCTCGCCGCCCCGCTGGCGAGCGCGGCCCCCGCCGCCGACCAGAACGCGGGCAGGCTGAACCCGATCGCCCAGCTCGACTCGCTCGCCATGGGCGAGATTCCCGCCCAGTACCACGGAGATCTTCCCCGCGTCTCCAGCCAGCTGAGCTCACTCAACCGCCTGCACGATCTCAACCAACTGCACCAGGTCACCGACCTGGCCGCCCCGGTGACCGGGCTGCTGCCGGGCATCGAAGTCTGACGGGACGCACTGGACGAGCAGCGAACAGGGACGAGGGCCGCCCGGCCGGACCGGGCGGCTCCCGCGCGTGTGTGCTATCCCGGCGGGTTCGCTGCCACCGGCTCCGTGCCCAGGAAGTGGAAGCCGGGCCTCGGGTGCATCAGGAAGTCGTGGTGGGAGATGTTCCACGCGTAGGCGCCCGCCAGTGAGAACAGCACCCGGTCGCCCGCCCGCAGCCCCGGCGCCGGGACCCGCCGGGCCAGGACGTCCTTGGGCGTGCACAGCTGGCCGGCCAGCGTGAGCCGCGCGTCCTCGGCAGCCGGGCGTGGCCACGGGTGCGGCCAGGAGTCCACCGGCAACACCGTGCAGGGCTGGTCGTGGCCCTTCGTCGCCGGGGTGCGCAGATGGTGGGTGCCGCCCCGGACCACCGCGAACTCCTCGCCGTGGCTCCGCTTCACATCCAGCACCTCGGTGGCGTACCAGCCGCAGTACGCGGTCAGGGCCCGGCCCGGCTCGATGCGCAGGGTCAGTTCCGGGTACGCCTCGGTCAGCCAGGCCAGGCCCCTGCCGAACGCCGCCCAGTCGAAACGGCGGGACGGCGCGGCGTAGTCGACAGCCATCCCACCGCCGACGTTCACCTCGGCGAGAAACACGCCGAGCCCGGCCGCCCAGGTGACCACCGACTCGGCCACCGCCAGCTGTTCCCGGGCGTCGAGTCCGCTCGCCAGGTGGGCGTGGAGTCCGCGCAGTTCGAGTTGCGGGTACGTCCCGTCCATCAGCGCCCGGAACACCGGCGCGGCCCCGGCCGGGTCGAGCCCGAAGGGAGTCGGACGGCCGCCCATCGTCAGCGAGTTGCCCGCCAACGAGCCGTCGGACACCGGGATGTTGACCCGCACCAGCACCGCCACCCGGTGCTCGGGCCCGACCTGCCGCGTCAACTCGGCGAGCATGCGCAGCTCGTGCTCGCTCTCGACGTGGAACCGGTCGACGCCCAGCTTCAGCGCGGCCAGCACCTCGTCAGGTGTCTTGCCCGGCCCGCCGAACGCCACCGGCCGGCCCGGCACCGCGCCGGCGACATGGGCGAGTTCACCGCCCGAGGAGACCTCGTAGCCGTCGACGTACGGCGAGAGCGCGGCCAGGATCTCCGGCTCAGGGTTGGCCTTGGCCGCGTAGTACAGCTCGACCCGCTCGGGCAGCGCCGCGCGGACCATCGCCGCGTGACTGCGCAGCTCCGTCAAGTCGTAGACGTACGCCGGCAGTTCGGCGGTCGGCAGGGACAGTGCGTGATCGCGCACGGCGAGGGTCATCGGGTGCTCCGGGTGGTGTCGCGCAGGAGGTCCTCGGCGAGCGGGGACGGCAGCCGAACGTATCCTGCCTCGCGGTCCGCCCTGCGTTCCCAGCGGGTGAGCAGGTTGGCCTTCGCGGGCAGCGGAACCCCGGCGAGCAGCGCGGCGAGCCGCGGCGGGCAGCCGGAACCGTCGGCGTAGGACTGGAGCATGTCACGCACTCGTGCCCACAGCGCGGCCTCGGCGCCCGGGTGCAAGTCGGCCAGGGCGGCGAGAAGTTCGGCTAGGTGGTTGACGAGCAGGCAGTAGACGACCCGGTCCCAGCCGCGCTCCGCGTCGTACGTCATAGGGCCCGCGACCTCGGCCGGCAGGGCGGTCAGCGTGTGGGTGTGGTGCTCGGGGACCAGCTTGGTGCCCTCCAGGTCCCGGAAGACCACCTGGACGGGGCGGCCGTCTGCGTCCACGCAGATCAGCACGTTCTGGAGATGGGGTTCCAGGACCAGCCCGTGGTCGAAGTAGGCGGCCAGGACGGGAGGGACGAGCAGACCGAGATACGCCGACCACCAGTCGAGGGCCGTCGCCGGGTCGGCGTCGGTGAGCAGCCGGGAGATGTGCGCGGGGCTCGACGGGTACTCGTCGGCAACCGCCGCCGCGAGCAGAGGAGTTGACCCGGGCGCGCGGTGCCGGGGCAGGCCCTCGCGGACGATCACGCCGAAACCCTCGAAGAGTTCACGGTCCGGGGCGCCGTCGGGGCCGGGCAGGGCGAGCGTGCGGTAGGCGGGCTCGCGGAGCACCGCGCTGCCGGGAAAGCGCTCGGCCAGGTCGGTGAACGCGGGGGAGAGGGCGCGGGTGAGGGCGACGGCTCCTGACAGCTCGTAACTGCTGTTCTTGCGAAGGCAGTTGGTAATCCGGACGTTCAGGCTGAACTTGAGGAACGTCTCGCCGTCGTACAGGGTGCGTACGGACGCGGTGGCGGCGAAGGGCCGGCCGCCCGGGCCGAGGTCCAGGACATCACCGTGCTCCAAGGCGGCCCGTAGCAGGGGGTGTTCGCGCAGGGCGTCGTACTGCCACGGGTGCGTGGGCAGCAGCCGGTAACCGTCGGGGACGTCCGCGCGCTGACCGTCCAGTGCGGTGGTGGCCCAGGGGGCGGCACTCTCCTCGGCGATCAGGCCGGCGCGCACGGCGAGGTGCCGCAGCGGGAAGAGGGCCCCGCTCTCCGGCGCGTACGCCGACCAGGCGCGCGGGTCGCCGGTGCGGGCCTTGGGGGTGGGGTGGAAGCGGTGGCCGAACAGCAGGGACTGCTCGGAGGCGAGGTAGGCGGTGAGGTGGCCGTCCGCCGGTCCTGCGTGGCGCTCACCGGCCAGGGCGCCCGTGACGGCCTGGTGGCTGGAGGTGATCTGCTCCAGGAACTCGTCGTTGCGTTCCCCGGTCCGCAGGGACAGCTCGTCGCGTGTGTACTCGGCCAGGCGCCGCCAGTCCACCACCGCCCAGCCGTCGCCGGCCCGTTCGCTCACCGGGCCGCTGAAGCGGTGGGCGCCCAGGAGAGACGTACGGCGGATCCTGATCCTCAGGAGAACTCCACGGCGGGGGAGGCGGAGCAGGAGATGACCGTCGTCGACGACGGTCTGGCGTTCCGGGCCCGAGACCTCGCGCAACAGGCAGTTGAGGAGGGTGTGGGTCACCACGTCGTCGGCGGTGGGGAGTTCGGCGACCCTGAGTTGGGCGGGGGTGGAGGTGGTGTCGGGCGAGTCGGTCAGTGAGGGCATCAGCGGCTCCAACGGGCGCGGGGCGAGCGGGGGTTGGGGAGCGCGGCGAGCAGCAGGGCGGCGGTCGGTGGGAGTACGGCCAGCAGCGCGTACTGGCGGTGCGGTGACAGCCGGCCCGACAGCGCGCCGACGACGATCGGTGCGACGACCAGGGTCGCCCGGGCGCTGCTCTGCGTCAGTGCGAGTGCCTTGGACAGGGCGGGGCCCCTCCGGCGCGGCGCCCAGGCAGCTGTTGGACGCGGCGAACGTGCCGCCGAGGATGCCCTGGAGGATCAGCGCCATCGTGAAGGTGACCAGCGAGTTGGCCCGTCCGGCGAGCAGGAGGGCGGCAGCGAGGCTCAACCGGGCCCGCAGCAGCAGTCGTTTGCGGCCGGAGCGGTCGGCGAGTCTGCCCCAGAGGGGCGCGCCGAGCGCGCCGAACACCGCCGGGACCACATACACCACGCCGGTCCAGCGCGCGGAGCTGTCGCCCAACTCCGGGAGGATCTGGGTGAGGCAGGGGGGCAGGCCGAGGGCGGCGAAGGAGGCGACGAAGCAGCAGCCGGCCATCGCGTGCACATGGCCGGGGCCGGACGACGAGTGTCCCGGCAGGCGCCATGCCTCGGTGCTCATCCGGCGTCCCCGGGGTGCGATCCGGCTTCATCTCCCGCGTGGAGAAGGTAGTTGGGGCCGGTGGTGTAGTGCTTGTTGATGTCGGCGGCGCCCGAACGCTCCTTGCTGAACAGGGTTCCGGCACTCACCATGGCCTTCACGGGCAGGTGCGGCGCGTCGAGGATCCGCGCACGCAGTACGGCGGCAGGGTCGCCGCCGAGCCGGTCGACGGCCTCATCGAGCCGGTCGCGGACCAGCCCCAGCAGCGCGGACAGCGGGGCGCGGCCGTGCCGGGCCAGCCCGAACGCGTAGGCGCCCGCGCACAGATGAACGGTGATGGTGGCGAACACGTCGGCGACCGGCCCGTCCTCGGTACCGTAGGTCCGCTCGTCGTCGAAGCCCCACGGCCCCGGCAGGACGGTGGCGAGCCGTGCGGTGTTGATGCGTGGGCCGTCGTTGTCCTTGAACAGCAGCCGCACTCGGCCCGGTTCGGGCCCCAGGACCAGCGAGAGGTTCTGCTGGTGTGACTCCAGGGCGATGCCGTGGCCGAAGAGAGTGGTCTGCCAGTCGAAGAGGAGGGCGAGGCAGGCGTCCAGGAGGGCGAGCGGGTCGCCGTCGTGGAAGCGGTCGGCGAGGTGGTCGACGACCAGCCGGCCGTCGGGTGCCTCGGCCAGCAGTGCGGCCAGCGGGACGACGGCGGCGTCGTCGAGGCCTGCCGGGTAGCGGCGGCACAGGACGGCGAGGAGCTCGTGTCCGGCGTGCGCGTACGTGGTCTCGTCGGCGTGCAGAACGGTGTCCCGGAAGCGCGGCTCGCGCTCGACGACCCGTTCGACCAGCCGCTGCCCGGCGGCGCCGTCGACAAGTGTGCCGGGTTTGATGGAACGCCGGTTGCGCACCCCCAACGTGGCGGTGGCCAGCGGGAGTTTGAGGTGCAGGGTGGGATCGGCGGCCACCGCGACGGTACGCATCGACAGTGTCGGCACCACTTCTAGGTACCCGTGGCCGGCGAGCCGGGCGCGTCCCGCGAGACCGGTGATCCGCAGCGCCTCGTCGAGCGGGGCGCCGACGGTCAACGGGTGCACGGGCAGAGCGATGTGCGTGTGGTGCAGATCCTGCGTACCGAGTACCGCGCAGGTCGGCCAGCCCTCCGGCAGCGGTCCCGTGAGGGTCACCGCCTCCCGGGGCACGGCGAGCCAGCGCAGCGTGAAGCGGGGGTGGAACTCCGGTGCGTATGAACGCAGTTGTTCGTTCGTGAGCCCGGACCGGCCGCGCGCGGCCGGATACACGGGATGGTCGATGCGGGCCGCGAGGGTGTCGTACGCCAGGGAGGCCGTCAGGCCTGTCCAGGCGGCCGCGTCGGCTCCATGACGGTCGGTCAGTCCTTCGGCGGCCTCCTGGCGTGTGGCGTCGTGCAGCCGCAGGGTGGCCAGAGTCTGCCGGCACTCCTCGGCGAAGGCGTCGAAGCCGTCGCGGTCCACGGGATCGGCCAGCGCGCCCAGCGCGGCGAGCGCGGTGTCGTACGAGGTGAACTCGGCGCCGTCCGACTCGCGTACGAGCAGCGGGAGTCGGGCGGCGTACACACACTGGAAGCCGTCCTCGGCGAGCGGCAGCAGCAGGGCGTCGTCGGCGTCGGTCGGCAGGCGCAGCCAGATGCCGTCCGGTCGGTGCGTGAGCGTGCCGCGGGTACGCAGACCGGCCACGTCCTCGCGGAGCAGGGCACTGAGGACGCGGGTGAGCAGTTCGGCCCCGGCGTCGGTCGTCCCGGGTGCGGGAGAAGCCGCGGTCACGGCTGGACCTCCCAGTGCCGGTCCGCCAGGAACTGTGCCGAGACCCGGTCGACAGATGCCTGATCGGTACCGGTGGCCCGCAGAACGCCCAGGTAGTCGCGGTTGGTGCGGTACAGCTCGTGCCGCTCACCCACCGCGCGCAGCCGGCGGTACGTCAGATCCACGCCGTCCATGGTGAGTTCGGTGTCGGGGGGTGCCGAGGTCAGCGTGCCCGCGCGGTCGGCGCACGGGTACTCCAGACGGGCCGCGCCGTCGCGGCGGACGCCCAGGTCGGCCGGGAGCGGCTCGCCCAGGTGGGTGCGCAGGATGTGCTCGAAGAGCGGGATCTCCAGGAGCCGGGCCAGCAGCAGGTCGACCTGGTCGCCGACGGCACGGTAGTTGACCTCGATGATCCGGGCGTGCCCCTCGTGCAGCACGAACTCGGTGTGGCACGCGCCGAACCCGACGCCCAGCGCGTCCAGTGGGGCGAGTACCTGAGCGACGACCGGTCCGGGGTGGGCCGGGACGAAGACGAGCCGCTCCTCGATGAAGTACGGCGGCGCCGACAACTCGGTGTGGAAACCGCCCAGTACGTGGCGGACGTCACCGTCTCCGAGCGTCTCCAGGGTGTACAGCTCCCCGGGCAGATACTCCTCGACGACCAGCACGGCACCCGGCCGCCGCGCGAAGATCTCCGTGGCGCGCGTCCCCAGCTCCTCGGGGCCGTCGACGAGGACGACGTCCTCGCTGGCCACGCCCTCGCGCGGTTTGAGGACACACGGGTAAGGCGCGGCCAGGGCGACGGGCTCGATCGCACCGGTCCCGGTCAGTTCGGCGGACCACACGGTGTCCACGCCGGCGGCGGCCAGCCGGCGCCGCATCTCGGCCTTGTCCTTGCAGGCCAGCGCGGCCCGCCAGTCCTTGCCGGGCAGGCCGAAGTAGTCGGCGGTCAGGGCGGCCTGGGTCTGGAGGTGGTCGCTGTTGCTGAAGACGCCGTCGGGCCGGTGACGCGTGGAGATCCGGGTGACGACGGCGCGGAAGTCACGGACGTCGCACTCCAGGATCTCGACGTCCGGATACACGGACCGGTGGGCGTCGGGCTGGTCGGTGAGGACGGTGACGTCGAGGCCGAGACGGGCGGCGGCGGGCAGAAAGCCCTCGGTGACGGAGTCGGTGGGGTTGAGGGCGAGCAGGTACAGGCGCATGACGTGGAAGACAACCTCCTCTAGCGGGTGGGGAGTTGGGGCCCGCGCAGGGGGCCCGGGGGCGGGGCGCGTACAGAAGGGCGCGCCCCGCCCCCCCGTACAGGGGGAAGTTACTTCCTGGGGAGTTCCGTCCCGGTGGCCCTGGCCACGTCGACGAGCGTCCGCTCGGCGGCCTGGACGCCGATGCCGGACATCCAGATCTCGTCCGGGACCTCGAAGACCCTGCCGTTCCCGGCGGCGGGCAGGCTCTTCCAGACCGGGTTGGTGACGACCTGCTGCTTCTGGGGCTTGTCCTCGGTGTCTGCGGCGGTGACGAGGATCAGGTCGGCGTCGGCCTGGTCGATCCGCTCCGGGCTGACGTCCTTCGTCGTGACCCCGGGGCCGGTCGAGACCTGCGACTCCGGGCGGACCAGCGGATTGCGGGTGATGCCCTGGGCGACCGCCCAGGCGGCCACGAGAGCCGCGCCGACCGCGAGCCCGATGACCGTACGCGGCAGCCGCAGCCCGGTCACCACGAGCGCGTCCCTCTCCTGGGCGTGGCCGAACAGCGCGTCGGACACCGTCGACAGGGGCACCGGGCGCACGCCGAGGGCGAGGCTCGGTGCGGCGCACAGGGTCAGGGCCCCGGGTCCGGTACGGAGGATCGGGATGTGCCTCAGGGCATGGAACGGCACACCGGTCGGTGCGCCCGGATGGGTCGAAGTCACGACCAGGGAGCTTAGGTTAGGCATGCTTTACGTTTCAAACAGCTGTGGAGGTGCTGTGACGTGCGAAATCCTTGATCGTCGACATGGGGGCACCCCGGTCACCACCTTGCGATCTTGCCAGTAAGGTAAGCCTGGCCTATCTAACCCCACCCGAAGCTCTCTGCGCAGGAGTACCGATGAGCGTTGCCCTGGAGACCACGCCGGCCGCCGCCGCGCGCGTGCTCGGCGGCGCCTACAGACGTCTCGCCGACCTCTGTGAGGTGCTCACCGCAGAGGTCGCCGACCCGGATGCGACGGTCCCTCAAGCCGGCGTCACCGGAATGGAGTTGACGAACAGCCAGGAAACCCTCGCCGTCTTCGTCGAGGCCGAGGCGGTGCGGATCCAGGAATGCTACGGGCATTCCGCCCGCCCGCACGTCGCCGCGTCCCGCGCCCTGCACGACTACGCGTGGTCGGTCGGCCTGCTGATGAGCGGCGTCTGGTACCTGGAGCAGCGCGTTCCACGCATCCGGCCGGAGGACGTCCGGCTGGACCTCGACACCGGCGTGTACAAGATCACACCCGTCTCCCGGCTGTCCTGCCTCCCCGGAGACCCGGCCGCCGCTCTCCCCGGAGTCACCGTCCTCCCGCACGAGGAGGCGCTGCGCACCGAGTTGCGCTCCGCCGTCGCCGACCACATGGCCCCGCTGCTCAACGCAATCGGCCCGGTCGCCCGCCGGGGATCGCGCGCCCTGTGGGGTCTGGTCTCCGACGACCTCGTCTCCGGGATCTGGTACCTCGGGCGCGTCCTCGGCCGGGAGGGCGACGCCGTCCGCGCGGCCACCGAACTACTGCCCTCCGCGGTCTCCCCTTACCCCGGCGGCGCCGACTTCCGCCACCTCACCGACACGTCCGGGCACCGCCACCCGACCCGCACCCGCGCCGGCTGCTGCCTCTACTACACGATCCGCCCGGACGAGGCCTGCTCCACCTGCCCGCGCACCTGCGACGCGGAACGGCTGCGCAGGCTGGAGAGCTGAGCGCTTCCGGGCGGGGCGCGCTCAGCCGGTCGTAGCCAGGAACTGCGTCGCCGCCAGCTCGGCGTACAACGGGTCCCCGGCCACGAGTTCACGATGGGTGCCCACCGCCCGGACCCGGCCCGCGTCCATCACCACGATCCGGTCCGCCATCGTCACCGTCGACAGCCGGTGGGCGACGACGAGAACAGTGGTCGTACGGGCGACATCCGCGACCGTGTCGCGTAGCGCCGCCTCGTTCACCGCGTCCAGCTGCGAGGTCGCCTCGTCGAGCAGAAGCAGCCGGGGGCGGCGCAGCAGCGCGCGGGCGATGGCCACCCGCTGGCGCTCACCGCCCGACAGCTTCGTGCCGCGATGCCCGACCAGGGTGTCGAGGCCGCGCGACAACCGGGCCACGAGACCGTCGAGCCGGGTCGTCTTCACCACGCGCGTGACCGCGTCCTCGTCCGCCTCCGGATTGCCGAGGAGCAGGTTGTCGCGCAGTGAGCCCGACAGTACGGGCGCGTCCTGCTCGACATAGCCGATGGCGGAGCGGAGTTCGGTCAGCTCCCAGTCCGCGGCGTCCCGGCCGTCGAGCGTGATGACGCCGGACTCGGGGTCGTAGAACCGCTCGATGAGCGAGAACACGGTCGTCTTGCCCGCGCCGGACGGGCCGACGAACGCCGTCATGCCCCTCGGCGGAACGGCGAACGTCACACCGTGATGGACGTACGGAAGGTCGGCGTCGTAGCGGAAGCGGACCTCCTCGAAGGCGAGCGCCGCCGGTTCGGCGTCGGTGGCCGGGAGAGGTGCGGGGCGGGCCGACGACGGTTCGGAAGGCAGGGCGAGGGCCTCCTGGATGCGGGTGAGGGCCGCGGCGCCCGTCTGGTACTGCGTGATCGCGCCGACGACCTGCTGGATCGGCGACATCAGATAGAAGACGTAGAGGAGGAACGCGACCAGCGTGCCGACCTCGACCGCGCCGGTCGCGACCCGCGCGCCGCCCACCGCGAGCACCGTGATGAAGGCGATCTGCATCGCGAGCCCCGCCGTGTTGCCGGCCGCCGCCGACCACTTGGCGGCCCGGACGCTCTGCCGCCACGACTCCTGGGCCGCCGCGTGCAGACGCTGCTCCTCCCGGTGCTCCGCGCCGGACGCCTTGATCGTGCGCAGCGCGCCCAGCACCCGTTCCAGCGAGGCGCCCATGACACCGACCGCGTCCTGCGCCCGCCGGCTCGCCTTGTTGATGCGCGGCACGATCACCCCCAGCACGGTCCCCGCGCACACGATCACGGCGAGGGTGACGCCCAGCAGCACCGGGTCCACCAGGCCCATCATCACGACCGTCGCCACCAGCGTGAGGCCGCCGGTGCCGAGACCGACGAGCGAGTCGGTGGTGACCTCGCGCAGCAGGGTCGTGTCCGAGGTGACCCGGGCCATCAGATCGCCGGGCTCGGTCCGGTCCACGGCCGGCACCCTCAGTCGCAGCAGATAGGAGGACAGCGCCCGCCGGGCGCCCAGCACCACCGACTCGGCCGTGCGGCGCAGTACGTACGAACCCAGGGCGCCCAGCGCCGCGTTGGCGACGACCAGCGCCGACATCAGCAGCAGCGCGCCGGTGATTGCCCGGTCGTAGGACAGATCGTCGATGAGCCCCCGCGCCACCAGCGGCAGCGCCAGCCCGGCGGCACCCGTGGCCAGCGACAGCAGGGCGCCCGTCAGCAGGGTCCACCGGTGCGGCCGGACATATCCGAGGAGCAGCCGCCAGGCGGGCTGACCGGGGTTCGGCTCTGCGATGCTCACGGCGCTCCTCGGCAGGCGGGCGGGGCATTCACCCTACGTCGGCGGCCGGGGGAGCGGAGACGCAGTCATCGCTGCCCGTGTTCCGTGTGCTCTTCGTGCAGGTTCCGCCAGTCGCGGGCCGTCGAGGGGACGAGGGTTCCGCCTCGCCGCCGGGCAGGCAGCCGTCGAGCAGGCCGGCCGGCACCTCGCCCGGGCCGAGTTCGAGATACGTGGTCACCCCGCCCTGCGCCAACAGGCCCACCGCGTCCGCGAATCGGACCGGCTCGCGCAGTTCGCGCACCCAGAACTCCGCAGTGGCGGTCTCGGCGCCGACCGGTTTCGCCGTGATGTCCGAGACGAGGGGCAGGCGCGGGGCGCGCAGGTCCAGCGTCTCCAGGGTGCGGCGGTACGCGTCCAGCGGCGGGTCCAGGTGCGCCGAGTGCGCGGCCACATCGGTGCGCAGCGCCCCCGTCCGCCGACCGCGTCCCGCCCATTCCTCCCGCACAGCCGTCACCGCGTCCCGGTCGCCCGAAACCACCACCGCCCGGGGCCCGTTGACGGCCGCGACGACCACTCCGGGCCCCAGGCCCAGCTCCTGAGGGGACGCCTCCAGCGCCGCCATCGCGCCCCCCTTCGGCAGCGCGCCCATGAGCCGGGTCAGCGTGCCGACCGCACGGCAGCCGTCCGCCAGGGAGAACATTCCGGCGGCACGGGCGGCGGCCATCCGCGGCGGCCGGGTACCCGGGACTTCACGCGCTGATGTCCGTACCGAGTCCGACCGGCTCGGCGCGCTCCCGGGACCGCTGTGCGAGTACGGCGAGGGTGGCGTCGAGGTCGGCGGGCACCGGTCGGTTGTGCGGCAGCCTGGCCAGCAGATTGGCCATGCCGCAGGTGTCGCTGACGGCCGAGAACACGAGGCCGCCCGCGACGCCCGCGGACAGCAGCCGCCAGGTGGGCCGCAGGAGGCCAAGCCCGAGTCCCGCAAGGACGATGCCGCCCGCGGTGAAGCGGACCTGGCGTTCCATGGACCAGGTGGCGCGTGCCCGGGGTGCCGGCTGGTGCAGTTCGTGTCCCCGGTCCCGCCAGCCCTGGGTGCCGCCGGTCAGGATCATGGCCGGGACGCCGTTCTCGGCGAGGACCGAACAGGCGGACTCGGAACGGGCGCCGGAGGCGCAGACGACGAGGAGCTCGCCCTGGTCCGCGGCCTCCCTGAGGGCGGGCAGCGCGCGCCGGAGCTGGTCGAGGGGGATGTTGAGGGCGCCGGGCAGATGCCCGGAGGCATACTCGCCCGGGGTGCGGACATCGACGACGGTCAGCTGCGGCAGGCGGGTACGGGCCTGGTCGGTGTCGAGGGCGACGGGAGTGGTCATGGGCGAGTGGGATCCTTTCCTGAGGTGGGGCTAGAATACCCCTAAGGGTATATAGGGGAGTGATTGTGGAACTGCAGTTCGAGGGTGATGAGCTCAAGTCGGTGCTGAACCGGTTGCGCCGGGCACAGGGGCAGATCTCCGGAGTGATCAGGATGATCGAGGAGGGCCGCGACTGCGAGGAGGTCGTCACCCAGCTCGCCGCCGCCTCGCGTGCCCTGGACCGGGCGGGCTTCGCCATCATCGCGACCGGACTCCAGCAATGCCTCACCGACGTGGAGCAGGGCGAGCGCAACGGCGAGACGAAGGAGCAGATGCGGGCCCGGCTGGAGAAGCTGTTCCTGTCGCTGGCGTGAGTGTGTTCGCGGGGTGATCCGTGGGCGGGGGAGGGCCTCTCCGGGGCTCCCGGCGGCGGTCGCACTTGCGCGTCGGCGAGCATGAGCAGCGCCATCGCCGGCCGCACCCAGGCGAAGATCCGCTGGACGGCTCCCGGAGACCCGGCCCGCGAGCCGCTTGCCGTCCCACGCTCCGAGGACCGCGGCCCCGCGAACGGCGCGACCGGCGTCCGGTCGACACGGTCCGCCGTGCCGGCCCGGCCCGGCACGGCGGACCGTGTCGACCGTGATGACCGGCAGGCTCGTCCCGACGGCGGCCGATCCGCAGCCCCGCGACGTTCACCAGCGCCGGTACGGCGAGAAATCCGCCGCCCACGCCCAGTACTCCGGTCACCGCACCCAGCCCCGCGCCCGTCTGAGCGACCTGCACGGGCCGCACCGGCACTCCTTCCCTTAGGGACACCGGCGGGCGCAGCACGCGGTACGCGGCGAGCCAGGTGATCACCGCGAACGAGCCGGTCAGCAGGGCGGACGGCACATACCCGCTGATCGCCCCGCCGAGCATCGCGGGCGCCAGTCCCGCCGCCGCGAACAGCTCCCCGGCACGCCACTCGACGGTGTTCGCACGGGCGTGTGCGGCCAGCGCGGTGGAGGAGGTGACGGTGACTGCTGCCAGGCTCGCGGTGGTGGCCGCGGCCGGGGTGAAGCCGAGGAGATGGATCAGTGCGGGCACGGTCGCACACTGCCGCCGCCCCCGAGCGCCCTCAGCGCGAGACCGGTCACTGGCCCGGCGGCCGGAGCGAGAACGAACGCACTCACGTGACCGGTCCGCCGGCACTGCCGGAGTGCGCCGCGGGCCCCCGTCCCCACCGGCGGCCCCGCCCCCGTCCGTGCACGCATCCCGCCGATCACGTCCGAAACCTCCGCACCGGGCGCAGCGAGCAGCGTCGCCGCCTTCAGGGCGCGCTTGCCGGAGCGGCAGATGGCGACCAGTGGCGCCCCTGAGCGGGCCCCGGCAGCGGGGCACCCGCCGTCGGCGCCGACAGCGGGGCGTGCACCGCGTCGGCGGCATGCCCGGCGGCCCGCTCCTCGGCCTCGCGGACGTCCTGGGTGAGCGTGCCGTTACCGAACGGTCGCACGTAGGGTCGGAGCGAAGAACCGAACATTGGCCGATGGAAGGGTTCAGCACCATGGCGCAGGAAGTACGCGGCGTGATCGCACCGGGCAGGAACGAGCCGGTGCGGGTCGAGACGATCGTCGTGCCCGACCCCGGTCCGGGTGAGGCCGTGGTCCAGATCCAGGCCTGCGGGGTGTGCCACACCGACCTGCACTACAAGCAGGG